>NZ_JBEYYT010000608.1:0-4564 GCF_040645715.1 Spirillospora sp. NPDC046719
GCCGGGCGGCGCGGCGGCGCGGCGGTGCTGCCCGCGGCGTCGTCGTCCGGGCGGTCCGGGTCGGGCCTCTTCCTCCCGGGCGCGGCCTTCTTCGGCGCGTTCCTGGCGGGCGCGGTGGCCGGCGGGCGTCGGCTCGTCGTCGTCATGTCGCCTCCCGGACCCGCTCGGCGGCGCGCATCCGCACCGATCCGGCCCTTGGGTTGGTCGTGGTCTCCTCGTCGGACGGCAGCTCGGCCCCGCGCGTCAGGAGCCGGAACCTCGGCTCGTGCTCGGGCAGCGGGACGGGCAGCTCCGGCGGGGTGGTGTCGGCCGCCTCCGCGGCGAGGACCCGCTTGGTGATGCGGTCCTCGAGCGAGTGGTAGCTGAGGACGGCGACCCGGCCGCCGACCGGGAGCGCGTCCAGGGCGGCGGGCAGCGCCCGCCGCCAGATGTCCAGCTCGCCGTTCACCTCGATGCGCAGCGCCTGGAACGTCCGTTTGGCCGGGTTGCCGCCGGTGCGGCGGGTCGCGGCCGGGATGGAGGTGCGGACCAGGTCGGCGAGCCGCCTGGTGGAGTCGAGCGGGGCGCGCTCGCGCTCGCGGACGATCGCCGCGGCGATGCGCTGGGCGAACCGCTCCTCGCCGTACTCGCGCAGGATGCGGGCGAGCTCGGCGGGCGGGTAGCCGTTGACGACCTCCGCCGCGGTGAGCGTCTGGGTGCGGTCCATCCGCATGTCGAGGGGCGCGTCGTAGGAGTAGGCGAAGCCGCGGTCGGCCTCGTCGAGCTGCGGGGAGGAGACGCCGAGGTCGAACAGGACGGCGTCCACGGACGGGACGCCGAGCCGCGCGAGGACGCCGGGGATCTCGTCGTAGACGGCGTGCTCAAGGGCGACCCGGTCGCCGAAGGGGGCGAGCCGGCGCGCGGAGCGCTCCAGCGCGGTGGTGTCGCGGTCGAGGCCGATGAGCCGCAGGTCCGGGTGGGCCCGGAGCATGGCCTCGGCGTGGCCGCCCATGCCGAGGGTGGCGTCGAGGTAGCGGGGCGCGCGCCCCGCGTCGCGGGCGGCGGCCACCGCGGGGGCGAGGAGTTCCAGAACGCGACCGAGCATGACCGGTACGTGACCGGCCTCGGCCGCGTGGTCTCCCACGTCCATGCTTCACCCCCCTGGTACTGCCACCTCGCTCGCGGACTGTGTGGCATCGCCGGTCCGGACCTCGTCCCCCCGGCGTCGGCCTCGCCCGGCCAGGTCCCCATCCGCTGCCCTGAGGAAGATCACCGCGTTACCGCGGGGGGTCGCCGTCTGGCGCCGGGGAAGCTGCGCCAGCTGGCTCGGAGAGCGGCTGGAGACCTGGCCGAACGTGGGCCGGTGCCGGTCAACGGACCGACGGGTCGTCTAGAGGATCCCTGGCAACACCTCCTCCGAGACGTCGGAGAACGCCTGCTCCTCCTGCTCGAGGTAGGACTCCCAGGCCTGGGCGTCCCAGATCTCCAGACGCGTGTTGGCGCCGATGACCGCGCAGTCGCGGGTGAGCCCCGCGTAGGCGCGCAGCGGCGGCGGGATCGTGACGCGGCCCTGCTTGTCGGGGACCTCGTCGGAGGCGCTGGCGAAGAAGACCCGGCTGTAGGCGCGGACCGCCTTCTCGGTGACCGGCGCGGCACGCAGAGCCTCGGTGATGCGCTGGAACTCCGCCATGGGGAAGACGTACAGGCAGCGTTCCTGGCCCTTCGTGATCACCAATCCCCCCGACAGCTCCTCGCGGTACTTCGCCGGCAGGAACAGTCGTCCCTTGTCGTCGAGGCGCGGTGAATGGGTGCCGAGGAACACCGGCCCCACCTCCCGCGCCGCATGAGGCGCTACTGCTCCCCACGGCGCCCCACTCTACTCCACTCTTCCCCACCGTCAACAAGGAAAACGCCTCTCACGCAGGAAGATCGTCGAGAAATCCGCAGGTCAGACGGGGTGGAGCGAAGTGGGGGGCGGCGGGCGCCCCCTGCGAGCCGTCCTCCGCGGTCCCCCACCGGAACGGCTCCCGGCGCCGTCTCCGGACGGCCGCCGAGGGGGCGCGCGGGAGGGACTGGAACGGCCGGTGGGGCGAAGTGGTGGGCACGGCAGGGCTGTGGTGGTGATCCCTGTGGAGCACAATGGGCTCGCGTTCCACATGAACATCGCGGCGGGCCCTCCGACGACGTACTGTCGGTTGGGCGGGCGCACAGAGCGCCGCACCGGTCGCGGGGAGACGGGCCCCCGGTCCCGGGGGGCGGGCTCCGTCAGGGGCCTTCGAGAACACCACGCGGCCGGACGGCTGAGGAGGGTTTGGTGGCAGTAGGCACGCACGGCGAGTCGTTCATGGAGACCGACCCCCCGGCATCGCGCCCCGCCCGGCCCGGCAGCACGGGCGGCGGCGGGGCGGAGGGCCCGGCGGGACGTGAGGGCTCCGCCCGCGACCTCGCCGCCCTCGCGCGGATCGCCGACCGGATCCGGGGCGCCGTCGAGTCGGTGATCGAGGGCAAGCCGAAGGCGGTGCGGCTGGCGCTGACCGTCCTGCTCGCCGAGGGGCACCTGCTGATCGAGGACGTGCCCGGCGTCGGCAAGACGATGCTGGCCAAGGCCCTCGCCCGCTCGGTCGACTGCTCGGTGCGGCGGGTGCAGTTCACGCCGGACCTGCTGCCCAGCGACATCACCGGGGTCAGCGCCTACAACCAGGAGCTGCGCGAGTTCGAGTTCAAGCCGGGCCCGGTGTTCGCCAACATCGTGGTCGGCGACGAGATCAACCGGGCGTCGCCGAAGACGCAGTCGGCGCTGCTGGAGTGCATGGAGGAGCGCCAGGTCACGGTCGACGGCACCACCTACGCGCTGGAGCCCCCGTTCATGGTGATCTCCACGCAGAACCCGGTCGAGATGGAGGGCACCTACCCGCTGCCGGAGGCGCAGCGCGACCGGTTCACCGCGCGGATCTCGATGGGGTACCCCGACCCGGCGGCCGAGCTGGAGATGCTCGACGCGCACGGCGGGTCGTCGCCGCTGGACCGGCTCACCCCGGTCGCGCACGCCTCCGACGTCCGCGACCTGATCGAGGTGGTGCGGCGCCAGCACGTCGCGGCGTCGGTGCGGCAGTACGCGATCGACCTGGTCACCGCGACGCGCAAGCACCCTGAGCTGCGGCTCGGCGCCTCCCCTCGCGCCACCCTGCACCTGGTCCGGGCGGCGCGGGCGTACGCGGCGCTGGACGAGCGCGACTACGTGCTGCCGGACGACGTGCAGGAGCTGGCCGTCCCGGTCCTCGCGCACCGGCTGCTGCCGACCGCGGAGGCGCAGGTGGAGCGGCGGCGCCCCGAGCAGGTGGTCGCCGACCTGGTGCGCCGCCTGCCGGTGCCCGCACCCGGGAAGTGACCGGTTGAGGCGGGCGCTGGCCGGGCTGACCACGCGCGGGCGGTCCTTCGTGGCCGCCGGCGCGACGGCCATCGTGTGCGCGTTCGTGCTCGGCGAGCGGGACCTGCTGCGCGCCGGGATCCTGGTGCTGGCGCTGCCGCTGCTGTCGACGCTGGCGGTGTCGCGGACCCGCTACCGGCTGGCGTGCGCGCGGCGGCTGGAGCCGCCGCGGCTGCCGGTCGGCCACGAGACGCGCGTCGACCTGCGGCTGGAGAACGTCTCGCGGCTGCCGAGCGGGCTGCTGCTGGTGGAGGACCGGGTGCCGTACGCGCTCGGCGGGCGGGCGCGGTTCGTGCTGGACCGGATCGAGTCGCAGGGCTCGCGGGAGCTCGGCTACCGGATCCGGTCCGACGTGCGCGGCCGCTTCCGGGTGGGGCCGCTGACGGTCCGGCTGGCCGACCCGTTCGGGATGGTGGAGCTGGTCCGCTCGTTCAGCATGGCCGACACCCTCACCGTCACCCCGGCGATCGTGCCGCTGCCGGCGACCCGGCTGAGCGGTGCGTGGGGCGGCGGCGGCGAGAGCCTGGCCCGCGCGGTGTCGGCGGCGGGCGAGGACGACGTCGCGCCGCGCGAGTACCGGCACGGCGACGACCTGCGGCGGGTGCACTGGCGGTCGACGGCCCGGCACGGCGAGCTGATGGTGCGGCGCGAGGAGCAGCACTTCCAGAGCAGCGGGACGCTGTTCCTGGACACCCGGCGCCGCGCGCACTGGGGCGACGGCCCGGGCGGCTCGTTCGAGCAGGCGGTGTCGGTCGCCGCGTCGATCGGGGTGCATCTCGGCCGGACGGGGATGAACCTGCGGTTCGTGACCGACGAGGGCGAGGCGCTGTCGGCGGCGGCGTCGTTCGACGGGGCGTTCGAGGGGCTGCTGCTGGAGGCGCTGGCGGTGGCGCGGCGGTCCAAGGGCGCGTCGCTGACGCCCGGCCTCGCGGCGCTGGGCGGCGCGCCCGGCCAGGGCCGGGAGGGCGACGGGCTCGTCACGGCGGTGTTCGGCGCGCTGACCGCCGAGGAGGCGCACCGGGTCGCGGTGACGCGCCGCGGCGCGGGCTCCCGGCTCGCGGTGCTGCTCGACGCCTCCCCCGCCGGCCGGAACGGCGCGTCCGAGACGGGCCACCGCGCGCGGATCGCCCGGCCGCGGGTCCCGGGGGCGCGCGGCGC
>NZ_JBEYYT010000609.1:0-483 GCF_040645715.1 Spirillospora sp. NPDC046719
TCCCGCGCTGGCCCGCACCCGGTCCCCGCGGCCTGCCCGCTCGGGGGTGGGGCGCCGGTCGATGGGCGCCCCGCGGGCGCTCGGGCGCCGGCGGCGGCCGCCCGAGGAGCTGGACGCCCTCCTCGTCGGCCTCGTCGACCGGCTCGCGGGACGGCTGCGCGGCGCGCACCGGGTCTGCCGGACGGTCACCCTGCGGCTGCGGTTCGGCGACTACGCGCGCGCCTCCCGCTCGCACACGCTGCCGCAGGCCACGGCGGAGACGTCCGTCCTGCTGGACGCGGCGCGCCGGCTGCTCGGCGGCGCCGCCCCGCTCGTCGCCGAGCGCGGGCTGACGCTGATCGGGGTGTCGCTGGGCTCGCTGCACGACGACCGGATCGTGCAGCTCGCGCTGCCGTTCGACGCCGGCGAGGCCGCGGGCGCCGCCCGCGGCGGCGGGCGCGGCCCGGTGGGGGGCTCCCCCCGGCACCCCCCCGGGGTGCTCGG
>NZ_JBEYYT010000609.1:493-4497 GCF_040645715.1 Spirillospora sp. NPDC046719
CGCCGCCGGCGCGGCCGCGCCCGCCGCCGTCGACGGCGTCCGCGGCCGGTTCGGCTCGTCCGCGATCACCCGCGCGGTGCTGCTCGGCCGCGACCCGGGCATCGCCGTGCCGACGCTGCCCGACGAGCCGCCGGACTAGCGGAAGTCGGCGGCGTGGTCGCGGGCCCACTCGGCGAACGTGCGCGCCGGGCGCCCGGTGATCCGTTCGACGTCCCCGGTGACGGGCGGCGGCGCGTCGATGGCGGCGGCGGAGTGCCGGATCAGCGCCTCGGCGACCTCCGGCGGTCCCCACCGGGCGAGGTCGCGGCGGTGCTCGTCCAGGTCCTGCCGTTCGACGGCGACGGTGCGGCCGATCGCCTCGCCGATCCGCTCGGCCTGCCGCCGCCGGGTGAGCCGCTCCGGCCCGGTGAGGACGGGCGCGGTCCCCGCGTGCCCCGGTTCGGTCAGGGCGCGCAGCGCGACCGCGGCGATGTCGGCCTCGTGGATCGGCGCCGTCCACGACTCGGGGAACGGGTCGCGGACGACCCCTTCGGCGCGGATCGTGCCCGCCCACTGCAGCGCGTTCGTCGCGAAGCCGCCGGCGCGCAGGAGCGTCCACGCGATGCCGGAGCGGGCGACGGCCTCCTCCGCCTCGCCGTGCAGCCGGGCGATCGGGTCCGCCGAGGAGGCGTCGGCGCCCGCCGCCGACAGCAGCACGACGTGCTCGACGCCGGCGGCGCGGGCGCGCGCGGCGAACCCGTCGAGGCCCTGCCGCTCGGCGTACAGGAAGACGCGAGCGACGCCGTCGAGGGCCGGGCCGAGCGTGGCCGGGTCGGCGAGGTCCGCGCGGACGGCCTCGACGCCGCCGGGAAGGCGCGCCGCCGCGGGGTCGCGGCCGGCCGCGCGGACGGGCAGGCCCGCGTCCAGGAGCTGCCGGACGAGGTCGCGCGCGACGCCGCCGCGCGCTCCGGTCACCAGGATCGTCATGGCTCCAGGCTGGCGCCGCGCCGCGCCGGGCGGGTAGGCACGGCGGGGCCTGGGACCGGCGGTACCACCCCGCGCGGCGGCATCATGGGGGCGATGGACAGGGCGGGGATGGACACGGCAGGGATGGACAGGCGGGAGCTGGCCGGCTTCCTGCGCAGCCGGCGCGACCGGATCCGGCCGGACGAGGCGGGCTTCGCCGCGGGCGGGCGCCGCCAGACGCCCGGGCTGCGCCGCGAGGAGGTGGCGCTGCTGGCGGGCATCTCGGTGGACTACTACATCCGGCTCGAGCAGGCGCGCGGGCCGAGGCCGTCCGCGCAGGTGCTCGCCGCGCTCGGCCGCGCGCTCCGGCTGACCGGCGACGAGACCGGCTACCTGCTCGGCTTCGCCGGCCCGCCGCCCGCGCCCGCCCCGGCGGAGGTCCCGGCCAACGTGCTGCGGCTGCTCGACCGGCTGGACGGCGTCCCGGCGATGGTGATCAACGCCTGCTACGACGTGCTGGCGTGGAACCGGATGCTGACCGCGCTGATCGGCGACCTGGCGGAGGCGCCGCCGGAACGGCGCAACACGCTGCGCTGGCTGTTCGGCGGCCCGCTGGACGGCGCCCGGCTGGAGCTGGCCCGGCGGTGCGTCGCCGACCTGCGCGCGAGCGGCCGCTACCCCGGCGACCCGGCCGTGCGCGCGATCGTCGCCGAGCTGTCGGCCGCGAGCCCGGAGTTCGCCGGGATGTGGGCCGCCCGCGAGATCGAGGTGCAGCGCACGATCACCAAGCGCGCCGTCCACCCGGTGGCGGGGGAGCTCGACCTCGACTGCGAGATCCTGCCGGTCCCGGGCGGCGAGCACCGCGTCGTGCTGTACACGGCGGCGCCGGGCAGCGCGTCCGACCGGGGGCTTCAGAGGCTCCGCGGCACCTGAGCCGGGCGCGGCACCTCGATCCGGCGCGCCGCGGCCAGGGCCGCCAGGCGCCCGATCGCCGGGACCTCCAGCGGCAGCAGCGAGGGCCGCGGGTGGACGCGGCGACGCCGGCGGGCGCCCTGCGCGCCGCGCGCGCGGCCGACCCGGACATCGGCCTCGACGCCGGGCTGATCGACCTGCTCGACGGCTGACGCCGGGCGGACCGGACGCGGTGCGTCCCGGCGCGAGCACGGCGCGTCCCGTGAGACGATCGTCTTCCCCGGGACGAAGCGGAGAGTGCCATGGCCGAGGAGAGGTGGTCCCCCGCCCACGTCGACCTGACGACGCCCAACACCGCGCGGATCTACGACTACCTGCTCGGCGGCAAGGACAACTACGCCGCCGACCGCGAGGTGGCCGAGCAGCTGATGGCCGTCATCCCCGAGGCGCGGACGGCCGCCAGGGCGAACCACGCCTTCATCGGGCGCGCCGTCCGGCACCTCGCGCGGCAAGGCGTGCGGCAGTTCATCGACGTCGGCAGCAAGCTTCCGGCGGACGGCAACGTGCACGAGGTGGCGGCCGCCGTCGCCCCGGACGCGACCGTCGTGTTCGCCGACGGCGACCCGGTCGTGCTGGTGCACGCGCGGGCGCTGCTCGCCGGCACCGAGCGGACGGCGGTCGTGCACTGCGACCTCGCGCGTCCCGAGACGCTCCCGGACGACCCCGAGGTCCGCGAGCACATCGACTTCACCGAGCCGGTGGCGATCGTGCTCGACCGCGTCCTGCACTTCATCGGCGACGCCGCCGACGCCCGGCGGTCCGTCCAGCGGCTGCACGACGCCCTCCCGCCCGGCGGCCACGTGGTGTTCACGCACATCACCCAGGACCCGCAGCCGGAGTCCAGTGGCGACGTCGGGCAGGTGTTCAAGCCGACCAGCGGGCACTTCTGGGGCCGCACCCGCGCCGAGATCGAGTCGATCGTCGAGCCGTTCGACCTGCTCGACCCCGGCCTCACCTACACCCCGCTGTGGCGGCCCGATCCCGGCGGCGAGGACGTCCGGCACCCCGAGCGGACGTTCACCCTCGCGGGCGTCGGCCGCCGCGCCTGACCCCGCCGCGCCCGATCCCGCCGCACGCGGCCCTTCCACCCGGCCGCCGCACCCGGACGGGTCAGGCGGCGAACGCGGGGGACGGCAGGCCCTGCCCCGCGTCCGGGACGACGAACAGGGATCCGGCGTGGGAGTCGTCCTTCGGGGCGCCCGCGGCCGCCGTCGTGACGTAGAGGTCGCGGAGGTCCGGGCCGCCGAACGCGCAGGCGGTGGTCTGGGCGGCGGGCACCTCGACGGTGCGGTCGAGACCGCCGGCTGGGGTGTAGCAGAGGACGCGCCCGCCGCCCCACAGCGCCACCCAGAGCCGCCCCTCGGCGTCGACGGTCAGCCCGTCCGGCAGCCCTGGGACGGAGACGAACGCGCGGCGGCCGGTGGCGCCCTCCTCGGGGCGGAAGTCGAAGACGTCGATGCGGCGCGTGGGCGTGTCCACGTAGTACATCAGGCGCCCGTCGGGGCTCCAGGCGATCCCGTTGCTGACCGTCACGTCGTCCAGCACCGTGGTCGTCTCGCCGTCGGGGAGGACGCGGCGCAGCCGGCCGCCTCCCGGCGCCTCGTCGTAGCGCATGGTCCCGGCCCAGAACGCGCCGTCCGGGCCGACGGCGGCGTCGTTGCCGCGGCAGCCCGGGACGGGGTGCTCGGCGAGCCAGCGGAACGAGCCGTCGGGATCGTAGAGCCCGACGCCGTCGCGGAGGTTGACGACCAGCCCGCCGCCCGCCCGGGGCCGGGCCGCGCCCACGTGCTGGGCCGTGTGGCGGACGGTGTCGGCGCCGGTGGCCGGGTCGTAGGCGTGCACCTCGTTGCCGAGGATGTCGACCCAGAGCAGCACGCCGCCGTCGGCGTGCCAGTTGGGTCCCTCGCCGAGCCGCGCGCGGGAGGGCAGGGCGATCTCGATGCGGTGTTCCATGCGGATCCTCGGTCGCTCCGGACGGGCGGGAGCGGGCACCGGGCCGGCGGCCCCGATCCCCCTCCCGGCCGGGGTCAGGACGTGGCGCAGGTGTAGAAGCTGGTTGAGTCGGAAGGCAGGCCGGGCCGCAAGGG
>NZ_JBEYYT010000610.1:0-4492 GCF_040645715.1 Spirillospora sp. NPDC046719
CGGACGGCCCGGACCCGGGCGGCGGGCCTTCCGGCGAGCAGGGCGTCCAGCCCGGCGCCCCGTCCTGGGCGGCGTTCGTCCCGCCCGCGCCGGCGCGGCCGGGGGCCCCGCCGTCCCGTCCGGTCCGGAAGGACGTCCCGTACGCGCCGTCGCCGTGGGTGCGCGGCCGCCCCGCGGAGGCCGGCTGCACCGCCTACATCGCGCTGGCCGGCAGCGGACGGGTCGCCCGGGTGGACGTCGCCTCCCACACCGTCACCTCGACCGCGATCCGCGCCGACACCGCCGAGGGCGTCGCCGTCACCCCGGACGCCCGGAAGGTGTACGTCGCCGCCGCCGGCCAGTACCAGGTGATCGCGGTGGACGCGGCCACGCTGCGGGCGACCCCGATCGTGGTGGGCGCCTACCCGCAGGACGTCGCCGTCGCACCGGACGGCTCGCAGGCGTACGCGGCCGTCACCGGCGGCGACACCGGCCCGGGCGGGTCCAGCGCGGTCGCCGTCATCGACACCCGGACCGACACCGTCATCCGGCGCGTCGACGTCGGCGCGGCGCCGCGCCGGATCGCGTTCGCGCCGGACGGGAAGGACGCCTACGTCACGACGGCGCGCGGCCTCACCGTCATCGACACGGCGAAGGGCGAGGTCGCCGGGGAGGTCCCCGGCATCCCGGACGCGCAGGGCGTCGCCGTGAGCGCCGACGGCTCCCGCGTGTACGCGACGCGGCCGGACGCGGACCTGCTGTACGTGGTGGACGCGGCGCACCGCACGGTGACCCGCCGGGTGAAGGCGGGCGCGGAGCCGTGGGCGGTCGCCGCCGCCCCGGACGGGCGGAAGGTCTACGTCGCGGACATGAACTCCGACTCGGCCGGCGTCTACGACGCGACGGGACGCAGGCACCTCGCGGACGTGCCGGTGGGGCGGCGTCCCGCGTCCATCGCGGCGACGCCCGACGGTTCGGAGGTCTGGGTCGGCAACGGCATGACGGGCACGGTCTCCGTCATCGACACCTCCTCCGACGAGGTCGTCACGACGATCCGCGGCGGCCCTCCGGGCGCGACCCTGGGCGCAAGCCCGCTCGACATCGCCTTCGTCCGCGACCCCTGACGGCCACGCGCCGGCCGCGCTAGGCGCGGATGGCGGCGAGCTTGCGGGCGATGCGGACGGCGTGCTGCAGGCTCTCCAGGTCGTAGGCGCCGTGGTGGCGGCGCCCGTTGACGAAGAACGTCGGGGTGCCGGAGACACCGCTGAGGTCGGCGGAGTCGACGTCCTCGGCGATCCGGGCCGAGCCCGCGGACCGGCGCAGGTCGTCGCGGAACCGCGCCACGTCCAGCCCGAGTTCGCCCGCGTACCGGACGAGGTCCTTGGCCTGGAGCGCGTCCTGGTGCCGGAACAGCAGGTCGTGCATCTCCCAGAACGCGTCCTGCGCGGCGGCGGCCTCGGCGGCCTGCGCCGCGAGATGCGCCTGCGGGTGGACGTCGGTGAGCGGCAGGTGCCGCCACACGTACCGGACGTCGCCCTGCCCCGCGAGCAGCTCCCGGATCACCGGCTCGGCCTGGCCGCAGTACGGGCATTCGAAGTCGCCGTACTCGACCACGGTGACCGGCGCGCGCTCCGGGCCGCGCACGTGGTCGCGGTCCGGGTCGACCGGCGCGGCCAGGTCGATCACGGTCTGCGCCGTGCCGAGCAGCGCGACCACCCGCGGCCGGGCCGGCAGCAGCGCCGTCACCCGGACGACCAGCCAGGTCAGCACCGACGCCAGCAGCGCCGCCGACAGGATGCCGACCTTCGCCTCGGCGAGCCGGTCGCCGGTGAACGCCAGCGTCGCGATAAGCAGCGCGGCGGTGAAGCCGATCCCGGCGATGGCGCCGCCGCCCCCGACCGCCGCCCACCCGACCGGCGGCCGCAGCCGGCCCCGGCTCACCACCGTCACCAGCCAGGACAGCCCGAGGATGCCGACCGGCTTGCCGACCACGTAGCCGACCAGGATGCCCAGCGTCACCGGCGAGGTGAAGGCGTGCCGCAGGAACCCGGCGCTCACCGGGATCCCCGCGTTGGCGAGCGCGAACAGCGGGACGATCACGTAGCTGGTCCACGGGTGGTACAGCTGCTGGAGCCGCTCGTTCGGCGAGATCGCCGCGGCGACGCCCGTCCGCGCCGACCGGGCCAGCTCCGGCGTGGGCTGCTCGCGGAACAGCCGGAACACCTCGCTGGCCCGCTCCAGGTCGGTGCGGGCGGCCGGGTAGGCGTAGGTGAGCAGGCCCATCGCCAGGCCGACGACGATCGGCTCGACGCCGGAGGCGTTCAGCGCCAGCCACGCCGCGAGGCCGAGCACCGCGTACACCGCGATCTGCGCCACGCCCGCCGCGCGGACCAGCAGGGTCACGCCGAGCAGGCCGGCCGCGATCAGCAGCGGCCCGGCCGAGACGTCCTCGCTGTAGACGGTCCCGATCACCAGCAGCGCGACCAGGTCGTCGACCACCGTGACGGTGAGCAGGTAGGCGTGCAGTCGACCCGGGAACCGCTTGCCCACCAGCGTCAGCACGCCGAGCGCGAACGCCGTGTCCGTCGACATCGCGGTGCCCCACCCGTGCAGGGCCGGGCCGCCCGCGTTGATCGCGAGGTAGATCCCCACCGGGACGACCATGCCGCCGATCCCGGCGGCGAGCGGCAGCGCGAGCCGGCGGCGCTCGCGCAGCTCGCCCATGTCGAACTCGCGGCGCGCCTCCAGCCCGACGACGAAGAAGAACAGCGTCATCAGCCCGCTGTTGATCCAGGTCCGCAGGTCCATCGACAGGGCGTGGCGGCCGGCGCGCAGCGACGCCTCCGTCCCCCAGAACGTCTCGTAGGACGAGATGGACACGTTCGCCCATATCAGCGCCGCGACGGTCGCGACCAGCAGCACGATGGCGCCGCCGGTCTCGGTGCGCAGGAACTCCCGCAGCGGCGTCTGCAGGCTGCGGGCCCATGCCGTCCGGTCCGACAGCGGCCCGGATCCCTCCTGGCCCTCCGTCATCGCGGCCGTTTCATCGCGGTCATGTCATCGCGGCATCGTCATGGCAGCATCGTCACCCGATCGTCCCGGCCGGCGCGGGCCCGCCGACCGGGCCCAGGTGTGCGCATACCCCATGATCGTCGGGCCGGAACCGGCGGGCGCGCACCGGTCCGCCGGGCGCGCCGCCCCGGCGGGCGGGCCGCCGGGTCAGCCGATGTGCGGACGGTCCAGCCGGGCCCACGCGGCGTCCCACATCTCCTCGCGGTCGCGGTCGCAGCGGCGGCGGACGAGCAGGTAGACCGCCAGGGGCGGCAGCGCCGCGGCGCCGGCGGCGCCCGCGCCGGCGAAGACGGCGCCCGCCACGGTGTCGGTGCGGTCCTGCGGCCGGCGCGACATCTCGCCCCGCGCGTCCACCCAGATCCGCAGCGCCGCCCCGAGCCGCGCCGTCCGCCCGGCGGCGATCACCGCCGAGTGCTCCCGGCCGTCCGGGGCGGTCCAGGCGAGCCGGGCGTAGGTGTAGCGCTGCTCGCCGTCGTCCTGCTTCTGGATGCCCGACACGCGGGCCGTGATCCGGTGGTGCCCCGCCGCCTCCGCGCGCTCCGCCCGGACCCCGGCCGCGTAGGCGGCGGACGCCACGCCCGCGGACGCGGGCGGCGCCACCGCGGCGAACACCGCCACCGCGCCGATCCCGACCGCGCGCTGCCGCCGGTCGACGCCGCGCCGCAGCGCGTTGCGCTCGAAGCCGAGCCGGCGGCGCAGGCGCAGCAGGGCCGCCCGGGCGCGGCGCGCACGAAGGCTGATCATGGCTCCCTCCCCGACGGATCCATCGTCTCAGCCGGTCCCGCCGGGCGCCCCGCCGGGTTCGGGAGTGCGCACCGACACGCGGGTGACGCCGGGCACCGTCCGGGCCAGCACGTCCGCGACGCGCCGCGCCGCCTCGTCGGCCGGGCCGGTGAGCACCACCACGCCGTCGCGCACCGACACCTCCCAGGCGTGCCCGCCGGGACCGTACTCGTTGATCGCGGCGAGGACGTCGTCCCTGATCCGGGCGTCGCCGCGGGCGAGCAGCGCGATCAGGTCGCGGCGGCTGACGATGCCGGCGAGGACCGCGCCGTCCAGCACCGGGACGCTCTTGTGCCGGGTCCGCATCATCGTCGCGGCCAGCTCGGCGACGTCGGTGGTGGGCCGCGCGGTCTCCACGTCCCGCGTCATGACCTCCTCCACGAGCCGCGGCGGCGGCCCGGCCGGGGTGGCGACGGGACGCGAGAACGCCCGCGGGTCGGCCTCGAACGCGCCGCGCAGCAGGTCCATCTCGCTGACGATCCCGACGAGCCGCCCGTTGCCGTCGACGACGGGCAGCGCGGTGATGTCGTGCTCGTGCAGGACGCGGACGGCCTGGCGGACGGTGGCCGTCCGCGGGATCGTCACGACGGGCGAGGTCATCGCCTCTCGGACCAGCATGGCGCCCTCTCCTTCAGCGTGTCGTCCTGTCTACATCTCC
>NZ_JBEYYT010000611.1:0-4472 GCF_040645715.1 Spirillospora sp. NPDC046719
GGACGAAGTCCATCGCGAAGCGACGCCGAAGGCGCCCTTGACTTTGGAGGGGCGGCCCCGTACGCAAGCGCCACCCCACCACCCGAACACCTCTCCTGCCGATTTCCCTGACCCCCCATCTCCGAACACCCCATCGCCCCTCACCCGGCCTCCGCACCCGGCCTCCGCACCCGGCCTCCGCACCCGGCCTCCGCACTCCGCCCCATCGCAGAGCACCCACCACAAAGGCCGAACACCACGTCCGAGAACCAACCCGGATGCCTCTCGAGAAGCCACAAAGCATGTTGACCCCTGCGCCCGAACACCGCGAGGAGAACATGTTCAAGGTCGAACGACGTCCGACGCTGACTGCGAAGATGCGGGATGCCGATTTTCAGGAGCCAAGACGGGACGCGTCTCGCCTACAGCGTGATGGCCAAAGAAGGCGACCGCCCAGGCGACGCAGGTGGAGAACCGCTGCTGTGCATTCCGGGTGGGCCGATGCGGGCCTCCGCCTATCTCGGGGATCTCGGCGGGCTGGCCGGACGCCGCAGGCTCGTCATGCTGGATCTGCGCGGCACCGGCGGTTCGGACAGGCCCGTTGATCCGGCGACGTACCGGTGTGATCGGCAGGTCGACGATGTGGAGGCTCTGCGGCGGCATCTGGGGCTGGAGCGCGTTGACCTGCTCGCGCATTCGGCGGGTGGCGACCTCGCGATTCTGTATGCGGTGGCACATCCGCAGCGGGTGCGCTCGTTGGTCCTGGTCGCGGGGCGGGCGCGCGCTTTGGGGGTCGACTTCACGGTGGAGCATCGCCGGGAGGCGGCGGCGTTGCGGAAGGGCGAGCCCTGGTTCGCGGCGGGGCGTGACGCGTTCGAGGCGGTCTGGGCGGGGAGTGCGTCGGAGGCCGACTGGGAGGCGGTGGTGCCGTTCTTCTATGGGCGTTGGGACGCGGCGGCGCGCGCGCATGCGGCGCGGGAGGTCGCGGAGACGAACGAGGAGGCGGCGGAGCTGTACGCGTCGCCGGAGGCGTTCGCGCCGGAGGCGGCGCGGGAGGCCGTCGCGGGGCTGGAGGCGCGGGTCCTGGTCGTGGCCGGTGAGCTGGACGGCGGGCCGTCGCCCCGGGTCGCGGTAGAGATCGCGGGGATGTTCCCGCAGGGGGCGCCGGTCGTGCAGCCGGGGGCCGGGCATTTCCCCTGGCTCGACGACCCCCGGTGGTTCACCGAGACCGTGGCGGGGTTCCTGGAGCGGCGAGCCGGCGGGGATTGACCTGGAGTGCGCTCCAGGTGGGATCCTGGAGAGCGTGAGCTCCTATTCTCCGGCCGAGACCGCTGAGAAAAGCGGTTTCAGCATCGACACGTTGCGTTACTACGAGAAGATCGGGCTGCTCGAGGGGATCGCGCGGAACGCCTCGGGGCGGCGCGTGTTCAGCGACAGCGACCTGCAGTGGCTCGGGATGCTGCGGTGCCTGCGCGAGACGGGGATGCCGATCGCGGAGATGCTCCGGTACTCCGAGCTCGCACGGGGCGGCGCGGAGACCGTGCGGGAGCGGCTGGAACTGCTGCAGGCGCACGACCGTCGCGTGGAGGAGCAGATCGCCCGGCTGCGGGAGCAGCAGGAGCACGTCAAGTTCAAGATCGGCTTCTATCGGGGCGCGGTCTGCGAGGGCTCCCCGGCCTGAGCCAGCAGGCGGGCGGCGCGCGTCCAGGTCCCGGCGGGGTCGAAGCCGTCCGCGGTCCAGGTGTGGGCGCGGACGGTCCCGCGGTCCCGGAAGCGGCGCATGATGGCGACGTGCGGGGGCCAGGCGACGAAGCGGTGCAGGTCCTCGGCGGACTCCCAGACGGAGACGGAGCCGCTGCGCAGTTCCAGCGGGTTCGTCCACAGCCAGAGGCCGACGGCGCCCTGGAGGCCGGGCCAGGCCCGGCGCAGGGTCAGGCCGGCCCGGTAGACCTTCGGGAGGTCGGAGGCGTGGGCGCAGGTGAAGTCGGTGACGCTCACCAGCACCGGTCCGCGGCCGCCTGCGGGGCCCGGCCGCCAGCTCTTCATCGGGTCCACGAGGGGGAGCGGCCGAGGAGGGTGAGGAGGCGGTCCCGGGGGGACGCGCCGTCCGCGGACGGGACGACGGGCGCGAAGGACGTCCCCGGGCCCCGGTCGTCGGCGCCGGTCGGGACGATCGCGGCGACCTTGAGGGACGCGGTGACCAGGTCGTCGCCGGGTTCCCAGGGCGCGCCGATCGTCGCGGCGACGTCCCACGCGTGGACGACGAGGTCGACGAAGTGGAAGCTGATCGCGAGCGAGGCGGGGAAGGGGCCGCCGTCGCGGATCTCGGGGAGGACGAGCCCGGCGTCGAGGGCCGTCCCGGCGAACGCCTCGGTGACGAGGTCGAGGGACGCCGCGGCGGCGGCGTAGGGGTCGTCGCCGAGGTCGCCGCCGTGCCAGTTGGACAGGCGGGCGCCGTCGCCGCGCACGGCGGCCGCGAAGCCCTGGTCCTGGCTGACCTGGTGGCGGAGCAGGCCGTGCAGGGTCCAGTCGGGGCAGGGCGTCGGCAGGGCGAGCGCGTCGGGTTTCACCTGGGCGACGGCCGCGAGGTAGAGGTCGGCGGCCTGGCGGTCCAGGGGCCGGAAGTCGGTGGTGAGGAGTTCGGTCAGCGGGTCCATACGGCCACCGTAGGAACGGCGAGTGGCTCAGGTACAGGGCCAAAAACGCGGAAAACGGCTGAGCCGGTCTAGGGTCGGACGCGTGGACCTGCACGTGAGCCTCGTCGGGCGGAAGGATCTGGCGGGCCAGATCTACCGGCAGCTGCGGGCCGCGATCCTGGACGGGCGGCTGCGCGCGGGGGAGGCGGCGCCGCCGACGCGGGAGCTGGCGCGCCGGCTGGCGATCTCGCGGAACACGGTGGCGGTCGCCTACGACCGGCTCGCGGCGGAGGGGTTCCTGGAGAGCCGGGTGGGGGCGGGGACGTTCGTCCGGGACGCCGGTTTCCAGGAGCGGGAGCGTCCGGTGGCGTCACCGCTGCGGCCCCGCCGGGTCTGGGACGAGGTGGGCGTGTGGCCGCACCGGATGCCCGGTATCACCTGGGACTTCCGGGCCGGGCTGCCGGACGTGCGGCTGTTCCCGTACGAGTCGTGGCGGCGGATCATGGCGGGGCGGCTGCGGCCGTCCGCGCTCGGCGATCCGGCGGCGGCCGGGGACCCGGCGGGGCTGGAGGAGCTGCGGGAGGCGATCGCCCGGCACGCCGGGGTGTCGCGGTCGGTGCGGGCGTCGGCGGCGGACGTGGTGGTGACGTCGGGGATCCAGCAGGCGCTGGACCTGGTGGTCCGGGTGCTGCTGGAGCCGGGGGACGTGGTGGCGGTCGAGGACCCCGGGTACCCGCCGGTGCGGATGCTGCTGCACGCGGCGGGGATGCGGGTGCGGGGCGTCCCGGTGGACGCAGAGGGCCTGCGGGTGGACGCGCTGCCGGACGACGCGCGGGCCGTCTACGTGACGCCGTCGCACCAGTTCCCGCTGGGGATGCCGATGTCGCTGCCGCGCCGCCGCGCCCTGCTGGAGTGGGCGCGGCGCCGGGACGTGGTGATCGTCGAGGACGACTACGACACCGAGTACCGGTACGGCGGGCGGCCGATCGAGCCGCTGCAGAGCCTGGACGACGGAGGCCGCGTGCTCTACATGGGCACCTTCTCCAAGATCATGCGTCCGGTGCTGCGGATCGGGTTCCTCGTCGCGCCGCCGTCGCTGCACCGCGCGTTCCGGTTGGCGCGGTACGTGTCGTCGTGGCACGCGGAGCTGCCGACGCAGGCGGCGCTCGCCCGGTTCATCGACGAGGGGCTGCTCGCGCGGCACATCCGCAGGTCGCGGCGGGAGTACCAGGCCCGGCACGAGCGGGTCGCGGAGCTGCTCGGGACGCTGTTCGCGGGACGGCTGGAGGTGGTGCCGTCGGCGGCGGGCCTGCATCTGAGCGCGACGCTGCCGGACGGGGCGGACGACGCCGCCGTCGTCCGCGAGGCGCTGGCGGAGGGCGTCGGGCTGTTCGCGCTGTCGGAGTTCGCCGTCGACGGCCCGGCGGTGCCGGGGCTGGTGTTCGGGTACGGCGCCGTCACGCTGCCGGAGATCGGCGAGGGCCTGCGCCGGCTGCGGCGCGTCCTCGGCTAGGCGGAGTCGGTCGCGGCGGGCGTGCCGCAGCCGCTGTGACCCGCTTCACCCAATAGTCGACTAAATCCGTATGGAAAACCGATTTAGAGGCTGTTAGCCTCCTCTCTCACCAGCGGAGATTTTGTCCGGAGTCTCGACAGAACGGGGAGCGGCATGGCGTCCGGTGCGGAGCCCGGGGTCCTCGGACTGGTCCGGCGCGGGCACGAGGAGCGGATCCTCGCGCTGCTGCGCGCCCGCGGCCCGCTGAGCCGGGCCGAGATCGCCCGGCTGTCGGGGCTGTCCCGGTCGACGCTGTCGGACATCGTCGGCGCGCTCCAGGAGCGCGGCGCCGTGGTCACCACCAC
>NZ_JBEYYT010000612.1:0-4466 GCF_040645715.1 Spirillospora sp. NPDC046719
CGAAGATATTCCCGCGGAGCTTGCTGCCGCCCTTCCCGTCGCGGCGGTGTATCATCTGCAGGCGGGGCGGGGGGGGGCCGCGGGCGCCGCCCCCCGCCGCCCGCGCGCGGGGGCGCGGGCCGGGGGCCGGGGGCGGGCCCCGCCCCCCCCCCGGGCGCTTTCCGTCGGGGGCCGGCGCGGCGCCGCGGGCCGGCTCGCCGCCGCGGTTCGGCACGGCGCCGCGGGTCAGCTCGCAGCGGGGGCGACCCGGTTCAGCGGCGCGGGCGTGATCGTCGGGTGCGCCTTAAGGTACGCCACGAACGCCTCGTGGTCGGGCAGGTCGTTGCGGTACGCGCCGGTGAACCCGGTGAACGCGGTGTAGCCGTCCGCGCCGATCAGCGTGTAGGCGAGCGCCGCCAGCCGGTACTTCCCGGACGGGTCGAGCGGCTTCCCGCCGATCGTGACGTCCGCCGGGTCCACGCGGTCGCCGGCCGGCCGGGACGCGTCGTAGGAGTAGCGGACGTTCCCCGACACGGCGAACGGCGCGAACTTCGCGCCCTGCCACTGCTGCTCCAGCGCCTGATGGATCTGCTCGCCGGTCACCGTGACGGTGAGGATCGGGTTGCCGTACCCGTAGGCGTTCCACGCCTCGCCGAACGTCACCCGCCCGTCGGCGTCGCCGGCGGCGGTCCCCTTCGCGTACGGCAGGTCCCGCGCGACGGCGTTCGAGCCGGTGACGGGCTTGGTCGCGACGAGCGCGAGATCGGCGCGGCCCTTGCGGGACGTCCCGGCCGCCCAGTACTGGACGTCGGCGGCGAGGTCGCCCATCGTGCTCTCGCCGGCGCCGTTCTGCGCCCGGGTGAAGTCGCCGGTCTGCCGCGCCAGCGGCCGCGCGGCCAGCGCGTTCCCGCGCGCCGTCCAGTAGTCGGCGATCTTCTGCACCGCCGGGTCGGGCGCGATGTCGCGGGTCACCGGGTGGTTGACGGCCCTGGTCGCGCTCCGGATGACCTCGCCCCCGCCGTCCAGCCGCAGGTCGATCTCGCTGATCAGCCGGCCGTGGTTCAGGCCCTCGATCACCGGGCGGGGGTTCCCCGCCGGGTCGGCGAGGGTGCAGTTGAACCCGGCGTGCCAGTGCCCGGTGAAGATCGCGTCGATGTCCGGGGACGCCTGCTTCGCGAAGTCGATGACGGGGCCGTGCGGGTCCTTGCAGCCGTCGAAGCCCGCGCCGTCCGCCGAGCCGCCGTCGTGGACGTTCGCCACGATCGCCTTCACGCCGCGCCGCCTCAGCTCCGCCGCGTACCGGTTCGCCGTCTCCAGCAGCGGCAGCGACCGCAGGTCCGGCTGGTAGGACGTGGAGCCGGTCGGGGTGTCCGGGACGGTCAGGTCGATGAACCCGACCGGGATCCTCCGGCCTCCGTCCCCGCGCACCCACTCGATGTTGTACGGCTTGAGGATCGGCTTCCCGGTCTTCGCGCCGACGATGTTGCCGGTGTAGAAGGGGAAGTCGGCGCCCCGGAACCGGTGTCCCGTCGAGTCGGTGAAGCAGCTGTCGACGTCCACCTCCCCGAAGCAGCGGCCCTTCATCATGTGGTCCTTGAGGAACCCGGCGGAGACGTCGAGCTCGTGGTTGCCGACCGTGGAGAACCGGACGCCGAGCTTGTTGAGCACCTCGATCGTCGGCTCGTCCCGGAACGCGTCGACCTCGAACGGCCAGCCGCTGAAGTTGTCGCCGACCGAGAACAGGATCGAGTTCCGCCTGCCCTCCCGCAGCCGCTCCAGGTGCGCGGCGTTGTAGGCGGCGCCGCCGACCTTCAGGACCGTCCCGTCCGGCAGCGTCACCTGCCCGTTCGCGGCGTCGTTGGGGGGCTGCAGGTAGCCGTGGAGGTCGGTGATGGACAGCAGTTGCACGTCGACGGGGCCGGGCTGCCCGGCGTGCGCGGCGGGCACCGTCCCCGCCGTGAGGGCGGCGAGGGCGAGCGCGCCCCCGGCCAGCCGTCGGGACATTCGAGACACGAGGCACCTTCCGCCGGGTCGGACCGATCGGCAGAAGATCATCAGGGTCGGATGTCCGGCGGGCGAGAGGGAGATCATCGGCGGGTGAACGGTGCCCGAGCGCCATGATCACAACTTGGCGACGGCCGCCGGGAAAGCCCGATTTGTGACCTTGGTCGCGTACCTTCCCGCTGTGACAATGCCACCGGACGCTGACGACGTCGAGGAGACCCCCGGAGAACCGTCCGCCGCGGACGCCTGGACCCCGCCGGACACCGGCGCCGCCGCGCCTCCCCCGCCGCCGGAGCACGCCGCCGCGCCCGCGCCGCCCCTGCCCAGCCCAGCGGGCCCACCGGGGCCGCCGGGGGCGCCGGGGCCGCTCGGGCCGCCACCCGCGCCCGGCCGCCGCCGCACGAATCCGTTCGCGATCGTCGCGCTGGTCACCGGGCTCTTCGGCCTCGTCGTCTTCGCCATCGGCTTCGCCGTCGCGGCGTTCGTCCAGGCGGGACGCCGCGGCGAGAAGGGCCGCGCCCTCGCCTCCGTCGGCCTCGCCGCGTCCGCCGCCTGGATCACCGCCGCCGCCCTCGTGCTGGCCACGGGCGTCCTGGACAAGGCCAGCGGCGGCGGCGACGAGGCCCCGGCCGCCAAGGGCGGCAAGCCGCGCGTCACCACCCTGCTCGCCGGCGACTGCTTCACCGGGCTCGAAGAGGACCTCAACAGCGTCTACGTGACCAAGACGCCGTGCACCCAGCCCCACGAGGGCGAGATCGGCGCCGTCGTCACGCTGCCCGACGTCCCGTACCCGGGCGACGCGGAACTCGTCACCCAGGCGACGAAGGAGTGCAAGGACAAGACCGAGTTCCTGATGAACAACCGCTACGCCGACGATCTCGAACTGCACATCGACCGCCCCCGCCGCGGCACCTGGACGAAGGGCCGCCACGACGTCACCTGCGTCCTCCGCTATACCGGCCGCGAAAAGCTCACCGCGCCGCTGACCAGCGCGGAATGGGGAACGCGGACCTACACGCAGCTGGTCGCCGGCGACTGCATCGACGATTGGAAGGACGGCGCGCTCCTGAACCTCGTCGACTGCAAGAAGAAGCACCGCTACCAGGTCTACGCCACGTACGACATGCGCGGCGGCGGCAAGTACCCGACCGAACGGACGATCGAGGAGAAGGCCACACTGGAGTGCGCCAAGCGCGCCTCCAAGATCTTCAAGGGTGATCCGCCCCAGCACGTCCTGCCGTGGTTCGGCTATCCCGCGAAGGAGGGCTGGCAGATGGGCGACCGCAGGATCCTGTGCATGTTCAAGGCCGCGGGCGCTCCCCTGACGCGATCGCTGATGCCGAAGTGAGCGCGGACGACCACGCCGCCCGGCCTCCGGTGAGCGGTGGGGCAGGAAGCGCATGGGCGCCGCCTGACGCGGCGCTCGCCGAGACGGCGCCGGAGCGTGCGGCGCATGGGGCCGAAGGGGCCGGAGAGTCCCCGGCGCCGGGGACGTCGCAAACGGTGCTCCGGCGGCGGACGAACGGGTGGGCCACGGGGGCGCTCGTCGCCGGCGTCGTCGGGCTGGCGCCCTTGGCGGTGGGGTTCGCCGTCACGGCGTTCGTGCAGACGGGGCGGCGCGGCGAGAAGGGCCGGGGAATGGCGGTCGGCGGTCTCGCCGCTTCGGTGGTGTGGATCGCCGTCGGTGCCGTCGTCGCGGCGATGCTGCTCTCACCGGGCGACGGGGACTCCGGCGACGGCGGCAAGGGCCGTGCGACCGTCCTCTCCCGGCTCCAGGCCGGCGACTGCTTCGCCGGGTTCCGGAAGAGCGCGACCGACGTGGCCGTCACGGCGCTGCCGTGCACGCAGCCGCATGACGGCGAGGTCGTCGCGCAGGCGGCGCTGCCGGACGACGCCGAGTATCCCGGCGACAAGAAGTTGGCGGGCGAGGCGACCAAGGTGTGCACCGACCGGCTCGCGTTCCTCGTGAAGAGCCGGTACTACGAGGACCTCGACGTCTACCTCGACAAGCCGGACCAGGCGGCCTGGAGGGCCGGGGACCGGCATGTGACGTGCGTGATGCGCTACGGCGGCACCGGGTCGCTGGCGGCGCCGCTGGCGGCCACCCTCGACCCGGCCAGGAAGACCCTGCAGGAGTTCGAGGCCGGCGACTGCTTCGCCGACTGGAAGGGCGCGGACGCGGCGGCCCGCGCCGTCCCGTGCACCGAGCCGCACAAGGTACAGGTCTATGCCGCGTTCGACCTGCCGTGGGAGGGCCTCGCCACCTCCGGCGTCTCCTGGGCCTACCCCGGCAAGAAGATCATCGACGAGAACGCCGCGCGCGGGTGCCGCAGGCGGGCGGCGAAGGCGTTCGCGGGCCACGCCCGGCCCGCCGGGGTCAGGACCGACTTCGTGGGGCCCTCGGCCAAGGCCTGGTACTTCGGCGTCCAGAAGGTGATCTGCCTCCTCCGGGCGGACAAGGGGACTTCTTCAGCGTCCCCTTG
>NZ_JBEYYT010000613.1:0-4462 GCF_040645715.1 Spirillospora sp. NPDC046719
GCCGCCGCCGTCGAACGCGCCGCGCTCAGGCCGGCGGCAGCGCGCCGAGCTGCGCCTCCAGCCGTGCGATGTCCGCCTCCGCCTGCGCCAGCCGGGCGTGGTTCTTGGCGACGACGGCCTCTGGCGCCTTCGCCATGAACGCCTCGTTGCCGAGCTTCCGCCGCGCCTGGTCGGCCTCCTTGCGCGCCGCCGCGAGGTCCTTGTCGAGCCGCTTGCGCTCGGCCGCGACGTCGATGACCCCGGCGGTGTCCAGCCGGACCGTGACGCCCTCGACCGGCAGCGACGCGGTGGCGGCGAAGCCGTCGCCGGGCTCGGTCAGCCGCAGCAGCGCGCGGACGCCCTCCTCGTGCGCGGCGAGCGGCGACCCGCCCCACTCCAGCGCGGCGGCGACCTTCTGGCCCGGCTTGAGCCCCTGGTCGGCGCGGAACCGGCGGACCTCGGTGACGAGCCGCTGCAGCGACTCCACCACGGTCTCGGCGTCCCGGTCGGCGCGGCCCGCGTCGGCGGCCGGCCACGGCGCCGTCACGATCGTCTCCGCCCCGGTCAGGGACGTCCACAGCTCCTCGGTGACGAACGGGATCACCGGGTGCAGCAGCCGCAGCAGGCTGTCGAGCACCTCGCCGAGGACGCGCCGCGTCGCGTCGGCCCGCTCGTCGGCGAGCTGGACCTT
The DNA here is from genome assembly GCF_040645715.1 of Spirillospora sp. NPDC046719. Classification (NCBI taxonomy): domain Bacteria; kingdom Bacillati; phylum Actinomycetota; class Actinomycetes; order Streptosporangiales; family Thermomonosporaceae; genus Spirillospora; species Spirillospora sp. NPDC046719. The sequence continues at coordinate 671 of NZ_JBEYYT010000613.1, forward strand.
CGCCAGCTCCACGTACCAGTCGCACACCTCGTCCCACGCGAAGTGGTAGAGGGTCTCGCACGCCTTGGCGAAGTCGTAGGACTCCAGCTGCGCGTCGACCTCGGCGATGACCGCGTGCAGCCGCGACAGGATCCACGCGTCCACCGTGGACGGCTCCGCCGGGACGTCGCCGCGGACGTGCGCACCGTTGATCAGCGCGAACCGCGTCGCGTTCCACAGCTTGTTGCAGAAGTTGCGCGAGCCCTGCGCCCACTCCTCCGCCACCGGGACGTCGCCGCCCGGGTTCGCGCCGCGCAGCAGCGTGAACCGCGTCGCGTCCGCGCCGTACCGGTCGATCCAGTCGAGCGGGTCGACGACGTTGCCGAACGACTTCGACATCTTCTTGCCGTGCTGGTCGCGGACCATCCCGTGCAGCGTGATGGTCCTGAACGGCTCGGCGCCGTCCATCGCGTACAGCCCGAACATCATCATCCGGGCGACCCAGAAGAACAGGATGTCGTACCCGGTGACCAGCACCGACGTCGGGTAGAAGCGCTCCAGCTCCGGCGTCTTGTCCGGCCAGCCGAGCGTCGAGAACGGCCACAGCGCCGAGGAGAACCAGGTGTCGAGGACGTCGCCGTCCTGCGTCCAGCCGGCGGGCGGCTCCTCGTCCGGGCCGGGGCAGGCGGTCTCGCCGTCCGGGCCGTACCAGACCGGGATGCGGTGCCCCCACCACAGCTGCCGGCTGATGCACCAGTCGTGCATGTTGTCGACCCACTCGAAGTAGCGGGACGCCATCTCCGGCGGGTGGATCGCCACGCGGCCGTCGCGCACCGCGTCGCCCGCGGCCTTCGCCAGCGGCTCCACCTTCACGAACCACTGCAGCGACACCCGCGGCTCCACCACCGTGGAGCAGCGCTGGCAGTGCCCGACCGAGTGCTCGTACGGGCGGACCTCCTTGACGATCCGGCCCTGCTCGCGCAGCGCCGCGACGACCGCCGGGCGCGCCTCGAACCGGTCCAGGCCCTCGAACGGGCCGGACGCGGTGACCACGCCCCGCTCGTCCATCACCGACATCGACGGCAGCGAGTGCCGGCGGCCGATCTCGAAGTCGTTCGGGTCGTGCGCGGGGGTCACCTTGACGGCGCCGGTGCCGAACGCGGGGTCGACGTGCTCGTCCGCCACGACCGGGATGCGGCGGCCCGTCAGCGGCAGCTCGATCTCGCGGCCGACCATGTGCGCGTACCGCTCGTCGTCGGGGTGGACGGCCACGGCGGTGTCGCCGAGCATCGTCTCCGCCCGCGTCGTCGCGACCACGATCTCGTCGTCGCCCGACCCGTACCGGATCGAGACCAGCTCGCCGTCGACGTCCTCGTGCTCGACCTCGATGTCCGACAGCGCCGTGAGGCAGCGCGGGCACCAGTTGATGATGCGCTCGGCCCGGTAGATCAGGCCGTCGTCGAACAGCCGCTTGAAGATCGTCCGGACGGCGCGGGCGCGCTGGTCGTCCATCGTGAACGCCTCGCGCGTCCAGTCGACGGAGTCGCCGAGGCGGCGCATCTGGCCGAGGATCCGGCCGCCGGACTCGGCCTTCCACTTCCACACCCGGTCGACGAACGCCTCGCGGCCGAGGTCGTGCCGGGACAGGCCCTCCTTGGCCAGCTCCCGCTCCACGACGTTCTGCGTGGCGATGCCCGCGTGGTCCATGCCGGGGATCCACGCCGTCTCGTACCCCTGCATCCGGCGGCGCCGGACCAGGGTGTCCTGGATCGAGTGGTCGAGGGCGTGCCCCATGTGCAGCGAACCGGTCACGTTCGGCGGCGGGATCACGATCGAGTACGCGGGCCGGGACGGGTCGCGGACCGGGTCGGCGGTGAACAGCCCCGCCGATACCCACCGCTCGTAGAGCCGGCCCTCGACATCGGCCGGTCGGTACTGGGTGGGCAGGTCGACGTCCGCGGCGGCCCCTTGGCCGCGCTCACTGCTGGGCTGTGTCACGGCCAACGATTCTACGGGGGCCGCGGCGGTACCACGGCCCGCCCCCGCACCGCCGGGCACCCGCCAGGGCGGGCCCGGCAGCGGCCCCGGCGCCCCTCCGGCACCGCAGCGCAGCGGCCCAGAGAGCGTTTTCCCGCCGCGGACGGGACACAGGTCACCTGACACCGGGTCGCCTCCACGGAAAGGGTGGTGCCGACACGCCCGCGAAACCGGGGCCGAAGGGAGTGGGACGGGATGCGAGCGGTACTGGCGCGCACCGCCGTGCTGGCCGGCGCGTTCGCCGCGGGAGCCGTCGCGGCGCACGCCGCCGCGATCCCCCACCTGCTGCGCCTCACCCAGGACCTGCAGCGCTCCCGCGAGCGGATCCTCGCCAGCCGGGAGGAGGAGCGCCGCCGGCTCCGCCACGACCTGCACGACGAGCTCGGCCCCACCCTCGCCAGCCTCGCGATGTCCCTGGACGCGGCACGCATCACCCTCGCCGGCGAGCCCGAGCGGATGGACCCGCTGCTCGCCGACGTCCGCGACCGGCTCGCCACCGCCGTCGGCGAGATCCGCGACCTCGCGCACGGCCTCCGCCCGCCCGCCCTGGACGACCTCGGCCTCGTCGCGGCCATCGAGTCGTTCGCCGAGGGCTGCGCCGAACGGGTCGACGTCCGGTTCGACGGCGGGCCCGCCGAACTGCCCGCCGCCGTCGAGGTCGCCGCGTACCGGATCGTCCAGGAGGCGCTCACGAACGTCCGGCTGCACGCCCCCGACAGCACCGCGATGGTGCTGCTGCGCCGCGACACCGACCTGCACCTGATGGTCGCCGACACCGGCCCCGGGCTGCCCGACACCGGCCGCAACGGCGACCGCCCGAGGCCGCGCCGCGGCATGGCCGCGATGAAGGAATGGGCGGCGGAGGTCGGCGGCGGCTGCACCGTCGCGTCCCGCCCCGGCGGCGGGACCGTGGTGACCGCGCGGCTGCCCCTGCCCGCGCCGGGCATCGCCGGGTACCATCATGCTCCGCCCGGACGCCGGAACGGGCGCCCCTGAACAGGTGAGCGGAGGCCGCCGATGACGGACGCGATCAGGGTCCTCATCACCGACGACCACCCGGTGTTCCGGCAGGGCCTGAAGGGACTGCTGCAGGCACTGGGCGTCGAGGTCGTCGGCGAGGCCGAATGCGGCCCCGACGCGGTGCGGATGGCCGCCGAACTCCAGCCCGACGTCGTCGTGATGGACCTGCACATGCCCGGCGGCAACGGCATCGAGGCCACCCGGACCATCACCCGCACCAGCCCCCGCATCGGGGTGCTCGTGCTGACCATGTTCCGCGACGACGACTCGGTGTTCAACGCGATGCGCGCGGGCGCCCGCGGCTACCTGCTGAAGGAGTCCGGCGCCGAGGAGATCGCCCGCGCCGTCCGGGCGGTCGCGGCCGGCGAGGCCATCTACGGGCCCGAGATCGCCCGCCGCGTCCTCACCTACTTCACCGACATGCCCGATCCCCGCCAGGCCGCGTTCCCGCAGCTCACCGAGCGGGAACGGGAGGTCCTCGAACTGATCGCGCAGGGCCGCAGCAACGCGGAGATCGCCGCCACCCTGTTCCTCAGCCAGAAGACCGTCCGCAACCACGTGTCGAACATCTTCATGAAGCTGCACGTCGCCGACCGCGCCCAGGCCATCGTCCTCGCCCGCGAGGCCGGCCTCGGCGGCTGAGTTGATTCAATCCCGGCCCAAGGGGCTCGCCTGGCGGCTCGCCCCTTGACCGGTCTTGGGCGAGCGCGAACTCGCTTCGCGAGCTTCCCGGTGGGGCTCGCCTTCGGCTTCGCC
>NZ_JBEYYT010000614.1:0-4452 GCF_040645715.1 Spirillospora sp. NPDC046719
GCCGACACCTCGATGGTCTCGCCCACCACGGCCTTCGCCGGCCACCGGCCGCCCCCCACCACCGGCGCCACGTCCAGGATCGGGATCCGCCCGAGTCCGCCCGTCGGCTGCACCTGCATCGCGCCCCGCTCCCACACCCGTCCGCGTCGGTCCTCGTGATCCATGCCCGGTCGGCGGGCGCGCGGCATCCCGCGAACCACAAGATCACGCAAAGAGATCACGCGCCTCGGCGCCCCGCCCCGGCACGCGAACGCCCCGGTCAAGGCGGAGTTCGGGCGGATTTAAGGCGGAGTTGATCTATGAACCGGCCGTCCGCCGGGGCTCGTAACCCAGGCGAGTTCCCCACCGGAAGGAGCGGTTCGAATGATGCGGCGGAATGCGGTGCGCGCGGTGCTCGGCACGGCCGGGCTGCTGGCGGTGCTCGGCGCGGGCGCCTGCGGGGGAGGTGAGCAGCGGCAGGCGGGACGGGTGGCGGCGGAGTCGTCCGGGTGCGCCGCCCTGCAACGGCAGATCACGGCGGGCCGGGCGGTCGACGTCGCCGCCGCCGAGCAGTGCGACCAGACGCAGTTCGCGCGGCTGGAGAACGAGCGGCAGGCGGCGCGCGCGAAGGGCGAGAAGCCCGCGATGCAGGTCAGCGCGATCTGCCGGGCGGTGGACGCGCAGGCGGCGAAGGGCGACGCGAAGCTGGACTTCGGGCTGGCCTTCCACTGCCGGCAGCGCGAGCGGTTCGCCGATACCGTCAACGCGACCAGCGGGCTCGGGCCGGCGAACAAGGTCACGTCGCTGTGCCTGGGCGCGCGGGCGAGGAAGGCGCGGGGAGAGGCCGTCGACGCCTTCACCGAGTCCTTCTGCGGCAAGGAGGAAGAGGCGGCGGCCGGCGGTTCGGGCGCGGCGCCCGCGCCGTCCTCCAGCACGGCGCCTACGCCGGCCAGAGCGTCCGCTCCGACCACGCCGTCCGCGCGCAGCACGGCGCCCGCGGCGTCCGGGAGCGGCGACGTCGTGTGCCCGGGGTCGACGGTGACGCTGTCCGGCGAGGCCGGCGCGCCCGCCGCGTCCAGCGACCGGCTGCCGGTCGGGACGAAGGTGAAGGTGACGAACCTCGACAACGGCAGGTCCACCACGGTCGCCGTTACGTCCGCGTCGGGCAGCTGCGTGCTGCTGAACGACGCGGCGTTCGAGCAGGTGCGCGAGGCGGGGAAGTTCCTGATCCGGCACGCCCGGATCGAACGCGTCGGCTGAGCCGCGGGGAAGGGCGCGCGGCCCCGGCGGACCGGCCGCCGCCGGGGCGGGGCAGGTGCGCGGGACGGGTCAGGCGTGCGGGACGGGCTCGAGCGCCTCGCGCGCGGTCGTCACGTCCGGCGCGATGGCGACGCGGCGCGGCAGGCCCGCCACCTCGGCGACCCGGCGGACGATGCCGCGCGGCGGCAGCACCACCCACATCGGCACGCCGAGCTCGGTGGCGCGCATCTGCGAGCGCAGGATGATGTTCAGCGCGTTGGAGTCGCAGAACGTGCAGCCGGACAGGTCGAGGATGAGGGCGGGCGCCCCGGAGTCGAGCAGCCCGAGGGCCTGGGCGAGGATCGCCTCGCCGTTGCTCAGGTCGACCTCCGCGGGGAAGGACACCGTCCCGCAGGTCTCCGTGCTCTCCACTCGTGCTGCTCCGAGATCCATGGCTCGCCCCAAGGTCAGGTTCCTCACGTGGGTGACTTCTGGGGGTGCTTCACTGCGACTGTAAGCCCCAAAGCTGGACGAAGCCTGAAAGAGAGGGTCAAGAGTGGGGCGCCGGTCCCTCATATTGTCGATCATCGCGTTCGCTTCCGATTGCTCCGTGTTCGTCGCTTCGGATGCGCGCATGCGCGACTCCGGGCGGTGACTTCGACGGGATCCGCGGACGGCGGCCGGATGCGGCGCGTGATCCCACTTCGTGCAACAGACGTCCGGCGCGGGTTGTTCCGCGGCGAGCGGAGCCCACAAAGCCCTATATTTCCCCCATGGGGTGAATGCCCGCCGGAGACGCGGGCGCTGGGGGAGGCCGGATGGGTTCGGAACCGGTGGTCATCGACGGCGGGGACCGCTCCTGCGTGCGGCTGCTGCTGGAACTGCGCGGGCACCTGGCGGGCCTGGAGCCCGGGACGGTCGTCCACCTCATCGCCAGCGACCCGGCGGCGCCGATCGACCTGCCCGCCTGGTGCCATCTGACGGGGCACGCCTACCTCGGCCCGGTCGCCGCCGACACCCCCACCTACGCGCTGCGCGTCGCCGAGCGCCCGCGCGCCACTGAACCCGATTCGCCCTGGCGCCCTGCCGCACACGGCTGAGCGCTCCGGCCTCTACCGGCCACCGCCGTCCGCGTCCCACCCGGGGCGGTCCCGCCGTTTCATTTTGACGACACGTCCGTCACTATTGGCATAACGCCAATTAGCGAGGGATGTGACGGGCATGCGGGGACGGCCGTCGATCGCGATCGTGGGCGGCGGGTTCAGCGGACTCGGGCTCGCCGCCCGGCTGCTCCACGCCGGCTTCACCGACCTGACGGTGTTCGAGCGCGCCGGCGACGTCGGCGGCGTGTGGCGGGAGAACACTTACCCGGGCGCCGCCTGCGACGCCCCGTCCCACCTGTACTCCTACTCGTTCGAGCCGAAGCCGGACTGGTCGCGGCGGTTCGCGCCGCAGCCGGAGATCCTCGCCTACCTGCGGCACTGCGCGCGCAAGTACGGCGTCCTGGAGCACATCCGGTTCGACTGCGAGATCACCCGCGCCGGCTTCGACGCGGAGGCCGGGCAGTGGAACCTGCGGACGGCCGGGGGCGAGGTGCACCGGGCCGACCTGCTCGTCGCGGCGTGCGGGCAGCTGAGCGTCCCGGCGATGCCGGACGTCTCGGGGCTGGAGGACTTCGCGGGCACCGTGTTCCACTCCGCGCGCTGGGACCACGGCCACGACCTCACCGGGCGGACCGTCGCGGTCGTCGGCAACGGCGCGAGCGCGGTGCAGTTCGTCCCCCGGATCGCGCCGCGCGCGGCGAAGCTGACCGTCTTCCAGCGCGAACCGCAGTGGGTCGGCTGGAAGTGGGACCGCCGCTACCCGCCGCTGCGCACCGCGCTCAACCGGCGGATCCCGCTGCTGCCCCGGCTGTCGCGGCTCGCGGTGTTCGTCTGGTTCGAGGCGCTGCTGAACCCGATGCTGGTCTCGCCGCGCGCCCGCCGGCTGCTGTCGGCGCACGTCCGCGCTCTCTGCCGCACCACGCTGTGGTCGGTGAAGGACCGGCGGCTGCGCGAGCGCCTCGTCCCCGGCTACGAGCTCGGCTGCAAGCGCGTCCTGATCTCCAGCGACTACTACCGCGCCCTCAACCTCCCGCACGTGGACGTGGTCACCAGCGCGGTCGTCGGCGCCACCCCGGACGGCCTCGTCACCGCCGACGGGCGCGAGCACCCCGCCGACACCGTCATCATGGGCACCGGCTTCCGCACCCGGGACTTCGTCGCCCCGATGCGCGTGACAGGTCTCACTGAGCGGGACCTGGACGAGGCATGGCGGGACGGACCGCGAGCCTACCTGGGTATGGCCGTCGCGGGCTTCCCGAACTTCTTCCTGATGTACGGGCCCAACACCAATGTCGGCTCGGGGTCGGTGGTGCACATGCTCGAAAGCCAGATCTCCTACATCGTGCAGGCGGCCCGCGCGTTGCGCGACCCGGAGGTGCTCTACATGGACGTCCGGGAGGGCGTGCTCGCCGACTTCGACTCCGCGCTCCAGCGCCGCCTCGACGGGACGATCTGGAACGCCGGCGGCTGCGACAGCTGGTACCTGCACTCCGGCGCCGGCGCGGACGGCCGCCGACGCAACGCCAGCAACTGGCCCGGCTCGATGCTGGGCTACCGCCGCCGCACCCGCACTCTCGATCCGTCCGACTACCGCATCGTGAAGCGCTGACGTGGGCGCCGCACACAGGTCCCCGGCGCGGGCCCGCTCCGGGGACGGCGCCGACCGCCGGCTGCTGCGCGCGCTCGAAGGGCTCTACGTCATCCCGCCCGGCCACCACCGCCCCGACACCGGACGCGCCGACGCCGCGCGGATGCTCGCCTGCGACGACCGGACCCTGACCGCCCTCGCCCGGCACGGCCTGCCGTCCACCGGCGAGCGCGGCCGGGAGCGGTTCGACTCGCGCGACCTGTTCAACCTCGCCCTCTACTCCGGGACGGGCCGCACCCCGGTCGAGCGGGACGTCACGTCGCTGCTGCGCTGGACCCGCTCGTCCTGCGAGGACCTCATCGCGCCGCGCGTGTCCCGGTTCGAGCTCCGCGTCGCCTGCGGGGACCCCGACGGCTGCCGTCCCGACGCCCACAACGCGCTCGCCCGGCCCCGCACCGGCGCGTACGGCGGGGCGGTCCGGCACGTCCGCGCGCATCCGGGGCGCGGCGGACGCCGCGTCGCCGGCGCCCCCGACGCGGCGGC
>NZ_JBEYYT010000615.1:0-4438 GCF_040645715.1 Spirillospora sp. NPDC046719
GGGTCGTTCACGGTCAGCACCGCGCTCCGCTCGCCCGCGGCCTCGGCGCCGGGCGCGTGCTGCCCGGAGCACCGCTCGACGCGGGCGTGCAGCTCGCGGTAGGTGCGGGCGCCCCCGTCCCAGGCGAACGCCGTCCGGGCCGGCCACAGCACGGCGCCGCGATGGGCGAGGTCGCCGAGGAGCATGCCCCGATCCTCCCGAACCCGGTTCGGCCGGTCAAGATCCGTCCGCGCCGGCCCGTTGCCATGATCACGCCGCCGCGCCAGCATGAGGGCAGCATCCACCCCCCGCGCCGAGGAGAACCGATGCCCAGGTCGTACGCCAGCGCCGTGCTCAACGCCCCCGCCGACGAGGTCTGGGCCTACCTGCGCGACTTCGGGAACATCGCCGACTGGATGCCGGGTCCGGAGACCAGCCTGATCGAGGACGGCGGGCCCGCCGACCGGGTCGGCTGCGTCCGCCGCGTCATCGGCCCCGGGGACTCGGTGTTCCGCGAGCGGCTGGCCGGGCTGGACGACGCCGAGCGGACCTACTGGTACCAGGTCCTCGAGGCGCCGCTGCCCATCCGCGGCGCCCACGGCCACCTGCGCGTGGCGCCCGTGACCGGCACCGGCCAGGCGTTCGTCGAATGGTGGGGCGAGTTCTCCGCCGACGCCGGCGACGAGGAGGCGATGGGCAAGACGCTGTCCATCGCCATCTACGCCACCGGTCTGGACGCCCTCGCCAGGCGCTTCTCCTGACCCCGGGGGTGCGCCGCCGCCGCGCGGCGGGCGTTCTCAGCCGAAGCGCGGCGGGCGCTTCTCCCGGATCGCCGCGACGCCCTCCCGCACGTCCGGGCCGGTGAAGCCGAAGAACTCCATGGCCAGGGACGCGTCGAACGTCGGGCCGGCCAGCCGCAGCCAGTTGTTCAGCGCGTGCTTGGTGAACGAGATCGCCTCGGCGGGCCCGGCGGCGAGCCGGCCGGCGATGTCCAGCGCGCGCTCGTGCACCTCGTCGTCGTCGACGCACAGCGAGACCAGGCCGATCCGCTCCGCCTCCTCGCCGGTGAGCACCTCGTTCAGCAGCAGGAAGTACTTCGCCTTGGCCATCCCGCACAGCAGCGGCCAGATGATCGCGGAGTGGTCGCCCGCGGCGACGCCGAGCCGGACGTGCCCGTCGATGATCTTCGCGGTGCGGCCCGCGACGGAGATGTCCGACAGCATCGCGACCGCCAGCCCCGCCCCGACCGCGGGGCCCTGGATCGCGCTGACCACCGGCTTCGCGCAGTTCAGCGCGTTCATCACGATGTCGCGGGCCTCGCGCATGATGCGGCGCCGCGACGCGTGGTCGTCCATCATCTCCTCGATCATGGACATGTCGCCGCCCGCGGAGAACGCCGTCCCCTCGCCGCGCACCACGACCGCGCGGACCGCGTCGTCGGCGTCGGCGTCCCGCCAGATCTCCGCCAGCTCCCGGTGGCCGACCGTGTCGAGGGCGTTCAGCCGGCCCGGCGCGCTCATCGTGACGCGCAGCACGCCGTCCGCCGCCCAGTCGATCTTCAGCCGCTCGTACTTCCCGTACACCCCGTCCGCGTCGCTCATGCCGCACTGCCCTCCGCCGCTTGATCGCCGAATGCCGCGCGCAATCGTCGCACAGCGAACCGCATCGCCTCGGCGCCGGCGTCGAAGATCTCCGGCAGCAGGAAGAACGAGTGCACGACGCCGTCGAAGCGGCGCGCCTCCACCGGCACGCCGGCCGCCGCGAGGCGCCGCGCGTACGCCTCGCCCTCGTCGCGCAGGATGTCGTACTCGGCGGTGATCACGGTCGCGGGCGCGGCGCCGGCGAGGTCGGGCGCGCGGAGCGGCGCCAGCCGGGGGTCGGCGGGGTCGGCGCCGTCGCGGTAGAGGTCCATGAACCGGGCGAGGGTCGCGGCGTCCAGCCCGTACCCGGTGCCGTACCGGCGCCAGCTCGGCGTGTCCATCGCGGTGTCCGTCACCGGGTAGACGAGAAGCTGGTGGGCCAGGGGCAGGCCGCGGTCGCGGGCGAGCAGCGCGACGGCGGCGGCCAGGTTCCCGCCCGCGCTGTCGCCGGCCACGGCGAGCGCGCCCGGCGACACGCCGTAGCGAGCCGGTTCGCGGGCGACGGCCGCCACGACCGCCCAGGCATCGTCCACCGCCGCCGGGAACGGGTTCTCCGGGGCGAGCCGGTAGCCGACGTTCAGCACCGCGCATCCGGCGCCGGCCGCCAGGTCGCGGCACGCGGCGTCCACGTTGTCGACGCCGCCGAGCACCCAGCCGCCGCCGTGCAGGTAGACCAGCGCGGGCAGCGGGCCGCGCTCGACCGGCTCGGGACGGTACAGCCGCACCGTGACGGGACCGCCCGGCCCCCGGACGGCGAGGTCCTCGACGTGCGGGAGCTCGCGCCGGTCGACGGGGAACGCCTCGCCGATCCTGCGCCGCATCTCCTCGATCGCGGGCCCCGCGTCCTCCTCGACCGGCGGCGCGCCCTCCGGCGGCGCCGTCCAGGCGGACAGCGTCTCCAAGAAGCTCACGGTCTGCGGATGCAAGGGCATGCGGCGACCTCCGGGGGGCGATGTGCGCGGAACCTACCGCTTCGCCTTCCCCGGTGCGCGGGGATCAATCCCCGGTCAGCGCCCGGCGGCCTCGGCCACCAGCGCCTCGAACAGCCGCTTGTCGTCGCCGTCCTCGGGGTGCCACTGCACGCCCAGGCCGAACCGGTGGCCCTGCAGCTCGACGGCCTCGACGACCTGGTCGTCCGCCCAGGCCACGGCCGACAGGCCCTTGCCGAGGCGGCTGACCGCCTGGTGGTGGTAGGTGGGCACGTCCGCGACGTCACCGAGGATCTTGCCGACGGCGCTGGTCGCGCTGATCTGCACCCGGTGCGTGCCGATCCTCCCGACCTCGGGCGCGTGCGCTTTGTGCCCCACGGCCTCCGGCAGGTGCTGGACGAGCGCGCCCCCGCGCGCCACGTTGAGCACCTGCATGCCCCGGCAGATCGCCAGGAACGGCAGGTCGGCGTCCACCGCAGCCCGCGCCAGGGCGAGCTCGAAACGGTCGCGCTGCGGCTGCGGCGGCCCGGTCTCGGCGTGCCGTTCGGCGCCGTACAGGTCCGGGTCGAGGTCGCCGCCGCCCGCGAGGACGAGCCCGTCCAGCCGGGAGACCAGCGCGGCGAGCCCGCGCAGGCTGCCGGTCGGCGGGATCATGACGGGGACGCCGCCGGCCCGTTCGACCGAGCGCACGTACGACGCCGGGAGCAGCGCGGCCTCGCGCACCCAGACGCCCCAGCGGGCCGGCTCCTCGTAGGTGGTGATGCCGATGAGCGGCGGCGCGCCTCCTCCTGCGGCGGGGCCCGGAGCCCCTCGGATCGCCTCTGACATGCGCGGATTCCCCTCTGCTGAGCACTGGCCACGGGTCGGCTACCGATATCTGGTGATTCACCACTGTTGCGTGCACATCATGGCGCATCGCCCGCCCCCACGGACCGTCCCGCCCCCGGCCTTTCTCCGCAAAGCTTGCCGCACGTCCCCGCTCCCCGCAGGCCGATGCGCCGAACCCGGTTCGGGCCTCCGACCTGGACGATCTTGGTCGCGGACGCGGGAAGCCCCGCCCGGAAGGCCGCCGGGGCCGCTCCCCCGGTCGGGAGAACATCCACCACGGAATCGGCAAATCTTCTACCGGGGTGCGAATCCGTCCACCGGCCCGGTCGCCCCGATCCCGCGGCGGCGGCTCGCGACCCGAACCGGCCCGTCCGCGAACATCAGCGTTTCCGGAACGAGCGCCAATGTGACCGATCTTCCCGGCCCGTACGGTACCGAGCGGTATTTACCCTATTTGTCGTTGTTACCGTGGTCACTGGGAATTGAAAAACGATTACATACCGTGACATCAAGGAGCATCTGGACGTCGCCACCTTGAGGACCTGGGAATTTCAGTGCGAGAATCTCACCGAGCCGGGCACCGCGGAGCGCCGAAGGCGCCGAATCGCCGCCGGTCCCGGTCACCACCCGCCGAGGGGGCGTGCTTGCCATGTCAACGGAACCGCGAATGCTCAAGGAGAGCTTCACCCGCCTCGAATCCCGCGCCGACAAGGCCATGAGCTATTTCTACGGCCGCCTTTTCGCCACCGAACCGCGGCTGCGCGCGCTGTTCCCGATCGCGCTGGACGCCCAGCGCGAGCACTTCTTCCACGCGCTCACCCGCATCGTCTGGAGCCAGGACAACCCCGAGGACCTGGCCTCCTACCTGGCACGTCTCGGCCGCGACCACCGCCGGTACGGGGTGACGGCCGAGCACTACTCCGCGGTCGAGGACGCCCTCCTCGCCACCCTGAGGCTCTTCGCACGCGACATGTGGAACCCGCGCGCGGAGCAGGCGTGGACCGACGCCTACCGGTCCGCCGCCGCGACGCTGATCGCGGCGGCGGAGCGCGACGCCGCCGG
>NZ_JBEYYT010000616.1:0-4438 GCF_040645715.1 Spirillospora sp. NPDC046719
CGTCCTGGTCACCGACCCGGACAGCGCCTCGTGGGGACGGCTCGCCGCGGCGCTCGCGGTCGGCGCGCACCTGGCGGTCGGGAACGCGGTGCCGTGGAACACGCTGTCCACCCCGGACGGCGCCCGCGAGGACCGGATCCTGCTCGAACGCGACTGGGGCATCACCGACGCGGCGGGCTGGCGCGAGCAGATCGACCGGCTGCTGGACGCCGAGAACAGCGACCCGGCCATCCAGATGGTGCTCGACCGGCGCGACCGGGGCACCGAGCCGCACGCCTGGCGGGCGGCGATCGTCGCCTGGTGCCGCGAGCGCGACATCTCCGACGAGACCATCGAGCACGTCGTCGCCCTGTCGGAGCTGATCCGCCGGTACGAGGCGCGGTTCCGCGCGGACGGGCTGCTGGCGCCGGACGGCCGGGTCGAGAGCGTGTACGGCTACGACTTCGGCCGCGCGGTGAACATGGCGCGCTGGGGCCTGAACGCGGGCTACTGCGACGCCGAGGAGGCCGAGAAGTGCGTCCTGGTCGCCGGGCACCGCGCGAACCAGGTGTACGGGTCGTGGACGTCGTTCTCGTCGGGGTACGTCCTCGGCCGGATGCTCCGGTTCGACGACGGCGAGTTCGGCGAGTGGTACGAGCGGTCGCTGGCCGGCCACCGCATCCTCGCGGACGACCCGGCGAGCCCCTGGCGCCGCATGGCCTGGGGCTAGGCGTCCGCCGAGGCTAGCCGGCCATCAGGGCGTCGATCTCGGCGGTGACCCCGCGGCGCCCGGCGTCATCGAGCGACGAGGCGGCGACGGCGTTGCGGGCGAGCGCGGCCAGCTCGGCGCGGCCGAGCCCGAACACCTCGGCCGCGACGCGGTACTCGCCGGTCAGCGTGGTGTCGAACATGGGCGGGTCGTCGCTGTTCAGCGTGACGAACAGCCCCTCCTCCAGCATGCGCGGCAGCGGATGCCCGGCGAGCGAGGCGACCTGCCCGGTCCTCAGGTTGGAGGTAGGGCACACCTCCAGCGGGATCCGCGTCTCGCGCAGGTGCGCGACCAGGCGCGGGTCGTCCAGGCAGCTGGTGCCGTGGCCGATGCGCTCGGCGCCGAGCCCGTCGAGGGCCTCCCAGATCGTCTCGGGCCCGGTCATCTCGCCGGCGTGCGGGAGGCTGCGCAGGCCCGCGGCGCGCGCGGCGCGGAAGGCGTCGCGGAACGCGTCCCGGTGCGGCGGGCGGCACTGCTCGATGCCGCCCAGGCCGAACCCGACGAGCGCCTCGGGCGGGTGGGCGAGCGCGTGGTCGAGGGTGCCGCGGGCGCCCTCGGCGCCGAACTCGCCCGGAATGTCGAAGATGTAGGCGACGCGGATCCCGTGCCGGGCGCGGGCCTCGCGGACGGCGTGGTCGAGCGCCTCGGTGATCGCGGGCATCGGCATGCCGGCGCGCTGGTGGGTGTAGGGGGTGACGGTCAGCTCGACGTACCGGACGTTCTGCGCGGCGAGGTCGCGGGCCGTGCCGAGCACGAGGGTCCCGACGTCCTCGGGGGTCCGGACGAGGCTCGACACCGCCTCGTACACCTCGGCGAAGTGGGGGAAGTCGCGGAACTCGTAGAAGGCGCGGAGCTCGCGCTCGTCCGCGGGGACGGGGCCGTCGGGGTGGCGGCGGGCCAGTTCGAGGACGGTGGGGACGGAGGCGGAGCCCACGAGGTGGACGTGGAGCTCGACCTTCGGGAGGGCGTCGATGAACGCCTCGATGGGGGACGTGTCGGTCAGCACGCCGCGAAGCTAACAGCCGTCCGACCGGCGGGGACAGGGAAATCCGGGGTACCTGCCACAAGATTGTCAGGAACGGCCGGCGGGGCCGCCGGTCCGGCGAGAATGGGGGCATGCGCGCCGCCCGGTTGATCTCGCTCGTCCTGCTCCTGCAGTCGCGGGGGGCGATGACGGCCGGCGAGCTGGCCCGGGAGCTGGAGGTGTCGGAGCGGACCGTCTACCGGGACGTGGAGGCGCTGTCGGCGGCCGGGGTCCCGGTGTACGCCGACCAGGGCCGCAACGGCGGGTACCGGCTCGTCGGCGGATACCGGACGCGGCTGACCGGGCTGAGCCGCGAGGAGGCCGAGGCGCTGTTCCTGTCCGGGCTCCCCGGCCCGGCCGGGGAGATGGGGCTCGGCGACGCGGTCGCGGCCGCCGAGCTGAAGGTCCTCGCGGCGCTGCCCGCCTCGCTGCGGGACGCGTCGGCGCGGGCCGGGCAGCGGTTCCACCTCGACGCGCCCGGCTGGTTCGGCGACGCCGAGACGCCGCCGCTGCTGCGCGACCTCGCGCGCGCGGTGTGGCGGGACGAGACGGTCGTCCTGCGCTACCGTAAGGGCCGCGAGGTGGCCCGGACGGTCGACCCGTACGGGCTCGTGCTGAAGAACGGCACCTGGTACCTCGTCGGACGGGTCGGCGGGCAGCCCCGCACGTACCGCGTCGACCGCGTCACCGCCGTCGAGGAGACCGGCGCGGTGTTCGAGCGGGACGAGGCGTTCGACCTCGCCGGGCACTGGGACGAGCAGGCGGCGGCGTTCGTCCGGTCGATGCTGCGCGAGGAGGCCGCCGTGCGGCTCAGCCCTGCCGGGATGCGGCTGCTGCGGTTCGCGGTCGAGCCGTACGCCGCGGAGCAGGCCACCGAGAGCGCCGGGGAGCCCGACGACCGGGGCTGGCGCTCCGCCGTGCTGCCGGTCGAGTCGGTGGAGGTGGCGGCGTCCCAGCTCATGCAGCTGGGGGCCGAGGTCGAGGTGCTCGGCCCGCCGGAGCTGCGGGAGCGCATGGCCGAGGCGGCGGCCCGCCTCGCCGCCCTCTACGCCGTCTGACCGGAGCGATCCTCCCCTCCCCGCCCTGACCGGCGCGTTCCACCGCCCTCGCCCTGACCAGCGCGTTCCGCCCTATCCGCTGTGACCCCGGACACATCGGTCGGTAACCGAACATTTCGGTAACCGATGTATCTTGTGCGGCGGGGACGGTGAGACGTGCCGCGGCGCCCGGGGCGGCCGCGGCGGAGGTGACGTGAGCGGTGAAGTGACGGAGCGGCCGGTCCTGCGGAGGCTGCCCGCCGTGCTGGTGGAGGAGCGGCCGCGGCCGGACCGGGTCCGCGAGCACCCGCGCGCCTGGTGGCTCGCGGTCGCCACGGTGTGCTTCGGCGCGTTCATGGGGCAGCTCGACGCCAGCGTCGTCACGCTCGCCTACGGCGGCCTGGGCGCGGAGTTCGGGACCTCGCTCGCCGCCGTGGAGTGGGTGTCGCTGGCCTACCTGCTCACCCTGGCGGCGCTGCTCATCCCCGTCGGGCGGTTCGCCGACGCGCGCGGCCGCAAACTGCTCTACCTGCACGGGTTCGGGGTCTTCGTGGTCGCGTCGGCGGCGTGCGGGCTGGCGCCGTCGCTCGGGACGCTGATCGCGTTCCGGGTCGTGCAGGCCGCCGGCGCGGCGATGATGCAGGCCAACAGCGTGGCGCTGGTGGTGACCAGCGCGCCGGACGGGCGGACGCGCGGGGCGCTGGGCGTGCAGGCCGCCGCGCAGGCGCTCGGGCTGGCGCTCGGGCCCACGGTCGGCGGGGCGCTGGTGTCCACGCTGGGCTGGCGCTGGGTGTTCGGCATCAACGTGCCGGTCGGGATCGTCGCGCTGGTCGCGGGCCACTACCTGCTGCCGCGGACCCGGGAGCGCAACGGCGCCCGCGAGCTGGACCGCCCCGGCGCGGTGCTGCTGGCGGTCGCGACGACCGCGGGGCTGCTCGGCGTCTCGGCGGCGTCCGGGCTGCCGGTGCCGGGATGGGGCGTCGCGGCGCTGTTCGCCGTGGCGGCCGCGGGCGGCTGGGCGTTCGTCGCCCGGCAGCGCAGGGCGCCCTCTCCCCTGCTCGACCTGGACCTGCTGCGGGTGCGCGCGGTGTCGGCCGGGCTCGCCGGGGCGCTCGGCGCGTACCTGGTGCTGTTCGGACCGCTGGTGCTGGTCCCGATCGTGCTGACCGGCCGCGGCTCGTCGGAGCTGCTGGCGGGGCTGGTGCTGACGGCCCTGCCCGCCGGGTTCGGGGCCGCCGCGGTCGGCGGCGAACCGCTGCTGCGGGGGACGACCGACCGGGCCCGCGGGGTGCTCGGCGCGGGGACGGCGGCGGCGGCCCTGGCGGGGATGCTGTTCCTCCCCCTGTCCCCCGGCTGGCTGGTCGCTCAGGCGGCGGTCCTCGGGCTCGGGCTGGGCGTGTTCACCCCCGCCAACAACGCGCTCATCATGAAGGCCCTACCGGCGCGCTGGTCAGGCACGGGCGGCGGCCTGGTCAACATGGCGCGCAGCCTCGGGACGGCGCTCGGCGTCGCGCTGGTCGCGCTCGCGCTGCACCTCGGGCCGGAGGGCGGGCGCTTCGACGGGACGCGCTGGGCGATCGCCGTGCTGCTCGCGGCGTCGGCGGTCACGGTCGCCGCCGCCTGGGCGGG
>NZ_JBEYYT010000617.1:0-4437 GCF_040645715.1 Spirillospora sp. NPDC046719
CGCCCTGTGGCCCGCGCTCGCCGCCGCCGCGGCGGTCGTGCTGATCGTCGTGGGGGCGTTCTTCCTGATGCCGGGCGGGTCGCCGGGGAACACGAGCGCGCAGTCCGCGCCGTCGGGCTCGTCGTCGGCACCGGACCCGTCGGAGTCCACGACGTCGCTGGACCCGACGAAGTCGCCGACGCCGTCGGCGACCAGCACGTCCCCGACGCCGACGCCCACGCGCACCTCGGCCACGCCCACGCCGACGCGCACCCACACGCGGGCGTCCCACTCCAGCAAGCCCGCCCCCATTCACAGCAAGCCCACCAAGGGCACCCTGTCGGTGGGCGGGTGCAGTATCTCCACGACCACCACGAGCAGCTGTTCCATCAGGGTGCAGGCCGTCGGCGGCCCCGTCACATGGTCGGTGATCGGCGCCTCCGGCGTCTCGGCGAGCGGTGGCGGTAGCCTCGCCGCGGGCGGCGTCGGGACGGCGACGGTCACGGGCGCCTGCGACCCGAACGGCGGGAGCGGCACCGTCCGGTTCTCACCCAACGGCGTGGCCACGGTCACCCTGACCTGCGCACCGCAGGACGGCGGGAACAGCTCGTCCCAGTAGTGAGACCCAGATCACATTCGCTTGCGTAGTCGCTGTTCCGGAAGGCGATACGGCCACGCCGCGTACCGTCACGGTCACAAAATTCGGACCAACGGGAGAAATTCCATCAAGTTGGTGGCAAGATCGGGCAACCAGAGCGCGCCTGTAGGCGTCCCGACGCCGGCGCTCACCGGGGGCACGATCGACGACACTGATTCGACTGGAGGGTTCCGTGGCCGGTGAGCCGGGGTCCGCGCGCAACGACGACCTGAGGCTGGCGGAGTCGCTGCGGGCCGGGGACGTCATCGCGCTGACCGAGGTGTACGACGCCTACGCTCCATTCCTCTTCGACTACTGCCACGGCCTGCTGCGCGACCGCGTCGAGGCGGCCGGGGCCCTGCGCAACTGCGTGATCTCGGCCCGCGAGCACGTCGGGCGGCTCGGCGAGCCGGACCGGCTGCGCGGCTGGCTGTACGCGATCGCCCGCAAGGAGTGCATGCGGCGCCGCGAGAGCCCGAACCGGCACGTCGGGCAGGAGGCGCCGGAGGCGGATGACGACCTGTCCGCCGAGCAGCTGGCCCGCCGCGAGGAGCGGCGGCTGCTCGCGCACAGCGCGCTCGCCGCGCTCAACGGCCGCCAGCGCGAGGCGATCGACCTGTCCGTCCGGCACGAGCTGGACGAGGTGGACCTGTCCGGCGTGTTCGGCATCCCGCTGGAGGAGACCCTCGAGCTCGTGGAGCGGTCGCGGGCCGGGCTGGACGCCGCGATCCACGCCGCGCTGATCGCGCAGAACCACTGGAAGGACTGCCCGAGCGTCTCGGCGCTGACGGAGTCGTGGCCGCTGGCGCCGCAGACGGCGGCGTCGCTGGTGCGGCACGTGGCGAGCTGCCCGGTGTGCGCGGAGCTGGAGACGCCGCCGCTGCCCGCGGACCGGCTGCTGTCGGTGCTGCCGATCGCGGCGATCCCCGCCGACCTGCGGCTGGACGTGCTGACGGCGGCGACGGCCGAGGACCGGGCCGGCAACCGCCGGGCCATCGCGGCGTGGACGGAGCCGTTCGACGAGTACGGCTGGCCGCTGCCCTACGACGCGACGCCGGCGCGGGCGAAGGACCGCGGCACCGGCGGCCGGCGGCGCGGCCCGATCATCGGGGCGGCCGCGGCCGCCGTGGCCGCCGTCGTGGTGCTGGCCGGGGCGATGACGGCGTTCGGCGGCGAGGGCGAGCCGGACGCGGCGGGCACGCCGTCGTCGGCGTCGACCGGTGCCGGCGGCGGTTCCGGCGACCCGAGCGTCCCGGCCGAGCCGATGCCGTCCGACCCGTCCCCGACGGTGTCGACCACGTCGCCGTCACCGTCGAAGTCCCCGTCGGAGTCGCCGTCCGCGTCGAAGTCCACGTCGACGTCGGCGACGACCAAGCCGCCGTCCCAGCCCACCACGCAGGCGCCGCCCCCGCCGCCCCGGACCGGTCATCTGGCGGTCAGCGGATGCGACATGCACGTGAGCGATTCCTGCACGGTCACCGTCCGGGCCGTCGGCGGCCCGGTGAACTGGCGCGTCACGGGGACCTCCGGCGAGCTGAGCGCGCACGGGTCCGGGCACCTGGCGGCCGGCCAGAGCGCCGGCGTGTCGGTGTCGCGGACGAACGGCCTGTGCTGGGGGTCGAGGAACGGGTCCGTCTCGTTCGCCCCGGGCGGGGCCGCGTCCGTCGGGTACTGCTGACGCGGCCCGCCCGGGAGGGTCACCAGGGGGAGCCGGCGTCGAGGACGGCGTGGGCTCGGCCGAGCAGGAGCGGGACGGCGGCGCCGATCTGGTCGAAGCCCTCGCCGACGGTCGCGTTCTGCAGGAAGCGGGCGTGGATGCCCTCCAGGATGACGGCGAGCTTGAAGCACGCGAACGCGACGTAGAAGTCGAGGTCGGCGAGGTCGAAGCCGGTCAGCTCGGCGTAGCGCTCGGTGAACTCGCGGCGGCCGAAGAACCCCGGCGCGGCGGTGATCGTGGCGCCGACGGGGAGCTGCTCGGCGTCGCCGGGCTCGGCCCAGTAGACGAGGGTGAGGCCGAGGTCGGACAGCGGGTCGCCGAGCGTCGACATCTCCCAGTCCACGACGGCGGCGATCTCGGGGCGCGGCTCCAGCCGGGCCAGCGCGTTGTCGAGCCGGAAGTCGCCGTGGACGAGCCGGGCCGGGGCGTCGGCGGGGAGCCGTTCGGCGAGCCGTGCCACGAGCCGGTCGTACTCGGGCAGGTCGTGGGTGTTGCCGGTGGCCTTGATGGCGTCCTGTGAGCCGTCCCACTGCTTGCCCCAGCGCTTGAGCTGCCGGGCCATGTAGCCGGTGGGGCGGCCGAAGTCCTCCAGCCCGGCGGCCTTCACGTCCACGGTGTGGATGGCGGCGAGCGCGCCGGCGAGCGCCTCGCTGAGGCCGCGCGCCTGCTCGGGGGTGAGGTCGTCGGCGTCCTCGCGGGTGCGCAGCACGCGGCCGTCGACGTAGTCCATGAGGTAGAAGCGGGCGCCGATGACGTCCTCGTCGTCGCAGAACGCGAGAGTGCGCGGGACGGGCACGGAGCCGGCGTCGCCGAGCGCGGACAGCACCCGGTACTCGCGGCCCATGTCGTGGGCGGTCGGCAGGACGTGCCCGAGCGGCGGCCTCCGCAGCACGATCCGGCGCCCGCCGGCGAGGGTGAGCCCGTAGGTCAGGTTGGAGCGGCCGCCCGCGATCAGGTCGATCGCGCTGATGCGGCCGGCGCCGGGCAGTTCGCGGGCCAGCCAGTCCGCGAGGCGGGGGACGTCGATGCCGGGCACCCCGGCCGGAAGGTCAGCGTCAACGGTCATGACCCACCATTAGAACGCGGCTCGGTCCGGGCCGTGCAGCCGACCCCCGGAGTGCGGCCCGCAGCATCCCCCGGCCGGGCCGGATGATGCGCTCGGTAACCCCTCGGCCACATCCGGACACCGGCCGAAGCCGGTAAACCGTACCCCCATCACGGTGGTGACCTGCGACGATGATGTCCGAAATGCCGTTAAACCTCCGAGGCGCTGAAACTTGCGGAGAAAACGGGTTTGCTCGGGTGGATTCGGAAGACGCCATGGGTACGCCTCTGCATCGACTGCCGCGAAGAGTGGGCTTCGTCGTGGTCGCACGCGCCGGCCGTTGTTCCCAGCCCGTGGCGGCAAGCTGGACTCATGGGTCCCGCTGGGCTAAGAGAAGAGGACTAGACCATTCGGGGCTAGACCGCCCGATTGGGGGGACGCAACCGTGGCAGACGCATGGCTGCCGGGAGCCGGCCGCATGCCGGCACGACACGACGGTGGAGCGCTACGGGGAGGTGCGCCCCGTGCCGTATGGCTGTCCGGTGAGTGCGATCCCCGCAGCGTCTCGGCGCGGTCGGCGGCCGCCGACCTGCTGAAGGAGGAACGGCCGCCGCACCTGGTCTGGCACCCCGGCTCCGGGGACGTCGTCCAGCTCGTGCCCGCCACCCGGGCGGCCCTCCTGCTCGGCCTGCCGGCCGGCCGCGAGGGCCGCGCCTGCGTGCAGATCATGGTGGTCGGCCAGTCGCGGGTGCCGTTCACCAGCTCGCTGCTCCTCGGCGTCGAGGCGATCGTCGCGTGGCTGGAGACCTGGGGCGTCGCCCGCCGATGGCCCGCCGGCCCCCCGCTGCCGTCGCCGCAGTCGTACCACGCGCTGCGGTCCCGCCGGGACTGGGCGCGCGGCGGGCACTTCGGCGCCTCGCAGGTGCCGATGGCCGAACGCCCCGACCCCGGCGGCATCGACATCCGCCGCATCACCGGCCCCGAGACCCCGGTCGCGCCGATCCCGGCGCCCCGCGCGCCGATCCCCGAGCCGCCCGGCGCGCCGCTGCTGCGGGCGCG
>NZ_JBEYYT010000618.1:0-4433 GCF_040645715.1 Spirillospora sp. NPDC046719
GAGCAGGCGGACGGGAACCGTACCGGGCGGCGGGACGGCGGCGCCCCCGGCCGGGCCGGTGGTCCGGCGCCGCGGAGCGGAAGCCGGGGGCGTGGTCCGGGCCACTGGTCGAACCTCTCCAGGCCACTGCCCGCGATTGGCTCTGCCGCTCGCCCGCCGCCGCACCGCAGGCTGGGAACATGACCGGACACCATCCGCAGACCCGCGCCGTCCACCCGCCCGTGATCACGCCGTCCGGCAGCCGCCCGCTCGGCCAGCCGATCTACCAGGGCCACCTGTTCGCCTTCGACGCCGCCGACGACCTCGCCGCCGCGTTCCACGGCCCCGGGCAGGCGTTCCTGTACGGGCGGATGAGCAACCCGACCGTCCGCTCCCTGGAAGAGGCCCTCGCCGAGATCGAGGGCGGCGCCGGCGCCCTCGCCACCGCCGCCGGCATGGGCGCGGTCAACGGCGTCCTGATGGCGCTGCTGAAATCCGGCGACCACGTCATCGCGCAGTCGTCGCTGTACGGCGGCACGTACGCGCTGCTGCACGACCTCGCCGACCGGTGGGGCGTCGAGCTGACGCACATCCCCGGCGACGACCCCGGCGAGGTCCGGGCCGCGCTGCGCCCGAACACGCGCATGCTCTACCTGGAGACGGTCGCGAACCCGACCACGCACGTCACCGACATCCCCGCGTTCGCCGAGGCCGTCCGGGGGACGGGCGTGCTCACCGTCGTCGACAACACGTTCGCGCCGCTGCTGTGCCGGCCGCTGGAGCACGGCGCGGACATCGTCGTCCACTCCGTCACCAAGTTCCTCAGCGGGCACGGCGACGTCATGGGCGGCGCCGCCGTGTTCGCCGACCCGGACCTGCACCGCCGCGTCTGGGACCACGCCGTCGAACTCGGCTCCACCGCCGACCCGTTCGCCGCCTGGCTGACCCTCCGCGGGCTCGCGACCGCGCCGATGCGCGTCGCCCGGCACAGCGCGAACGCCCTCGACCTCGCCCGCCGCCTCGCCGGGCACGCGTCCGTCGACCGCGTCCACTACCCCGGGCTCGCCGACCACCCGCAGCATGAGATCGCGCGCCGGCTGCTGCCGGACGGCGCCGGCGGCGTCCTGTCGTTCGAACTGGCCGGCGGGCGCGAGGCCGGACAGGTGTTCAGCGAGTCGGTGCGGCTGGTGTCGCTCAGCCCGTCGCTCGGCGACACCGGCACGCTCGTCATGCACCCCGCGAGCACGTCGCACCGCCAGATGGACGCCGTGTCCCTCGCCGCCGCCGGCATCGGCGAGGGCACCGTCCGCCTCGCCGTCGGCCTGGAAGACCCCGACGACCTCTGGCAGGACATCGAGCAGGCCCTCGCCAAGGCCACCTGACCGAACGCGGAGGGCTAGAGGTAGAAGCCGGTGGCGGTGGAGGGGGCCGCGTGCGTCTCGGGACGGTGCTCGCCCTTGCGGAGCGCGGCGAGCTCCGCGAGGGTGGCGCCGTCCGGGCCGATCTCGGACGCGGCGTCCGAGCCGTCCAGCCACGCCACCGACTCCTCGCGGGACAGCCGGCCCACCTCGATCTGCGCGAGGCAGCGCCCCGGCCGCACGACCGCCGGATGCAGCATCGCCAGGTCCTCGTTGGTGGTGATCGCCACCAGCACGTCCCGGCCCTGCCCGAGCATCCCGTCGGTGAGGTTCAGCAGCCGCGACAGGCCCTGGCCCGTCGACTGCTTCGCCTCGCCGCGGATCAGCTCGTCGCAGTCCTCCAGGATGAGCAGCCGCCAGCGGCGGTTCTCGTCCTCGTCGTCGCCGACCGCCACCTCCATGAGGTAGCTCGGCGTCCCGAACAGCGCCTCCGGGTCGAGCACGCAGTCGGCCTGGCACCACTTGCCCCACGCCCGCGCGAGCGCGCGCAGCGCCGTCGTCTTGCCGGTGCCGGGCGGGCCGTGCAGCAGCAGGAGCCGGCCCGCCACCTCGTCGCGCGTCAGCTTCATCACCCGGTCGAGCGCGTCGGCGACCGCGGCGGTGTAGTTGCCGCGGATGTCCTCCCACGCGTCGGCGGAGATCGCCCGCTCGTCCCGGGACGGCCCGTGCATCCCCATGTGCCAGAAGCCCATCTCGACGCTGGTCTCGTCGGTCTTCGGCGGATCCGTCGCGTCCTTCACCGACGCGTCCAGGACCGACTCGGCCAGCGCGTCCGACACCGCCGACACCGCGAGGTACGCGCTGCCGTTCTTCCACCGGTTCGTCAGCAGCGTCCAGCCGTCGCCCTCCGCCAGCACCGACTCCTTGCCCTTCTCACGGGCCACCCGCACGAGCCGCGCCCCGTCCGGGCGCAGCGGCGCCTCCGGGCGGACGTGGTCCAGCCGCGTCGACCGCGACCACGGCTGCTCGCCCGACGCGAACGGGCGCAGCGACAGCACGTCCATCACGTCGGCGGGGGAGTTGTTGTCGCTGAGGTTGAAGACCACGGGCAGCGTCGCGTCGGGCCCGGGGTCGCTCGCGTTCTCCCCGGGGCCGACGAGATGCAGGACGTCCTGCGCGCTCTCCCGCGACATGGTCATGTCACTGATCATCAGGCGTCGCGGGCCGGCGCGTCCACCGAATTAGGGACACCGGAGCGGCTCAGGCGGCGCCGCCCTCGCGCTCCTGCCGGGCGGCCCGGCGCGCCTCCGCCTCCTGGAAGTCGAGCTTCTCGGCCTCCTCCGGCGTCGGCGCCGTGCCGCCGAGGTAGGCGGGCTGCCACCACTTCTCGCCCGCCTTCGGGACGTCGGGGTACTCGCGCTGCGCCTTCTCCAGCAGCTCGGACATGCGGACCCGCAGGTCCTCGGTGACCTGGTCGTAGTCGTCGCCGCGCTTGGGGTACATGGGCTCGCCGACCAGGATCGTCACCGGCACGTTGCGCTGCAGCAGCCGGCGCTTGCGGCCCTTCGTCCACAGCCGCTGCGGGCCCCAGATCGCGACCGGGATCAGCGGGGTCTTCGACGCCACCGCCATCCGCACCGCGCCGCTCTTGATCTCCTTCACGGTGAACGACCGGCTGATCGTCGCCTCCGCGAACACCCCGACGATCTCGCCGCCGCGCAGCGCCTTCAGCGCCGCCGCGTACGAGGAGGCGCCCGCCTCCCGGTCGACCGGGATGTGCTTCATCCCGCGCATCAGCGGCCCGCCGACCCGGTTGTCGAAGATCTCCTTCTTCGCCATGAACCGCACCAGCCGGCCCGCCGGGTGCGCGGCCAGCCCCGCGAAGATGAAGTCGAGGTAGCTGACGTGGTTGCTGACCAGCACGGCACCGCCCTCGGCGGGAATGTGTTCGGTCCCCTCCAGACGGAACTTGATGTTCAGGGCCTTGAACACGCCAAGAGCCGTCTTGATCACTGGCGGGTACACGCGTTCGGACATGTCAGCACCGTACTTGAGCCACGCCATGATCAGCGAGTGCGGCGCCGGGATCGCGATGGATCCCACAAGCGGCCGGAACTCTGAGAAGGTGGGGGGTGTGACGTGATCCGCCGATGGTGAAGGGGGATGAGCATGGAACCGTTGGACGCGGCGGCGGACGTGCACGCGCTCATCCGCGACGTGCTCCCGGCGCTGGCGCCCAGCGCCTGGTTCGACTCCGGAACGTCCGAGGTGGTGCTGCCGCTCGGCCGGTCCGAGGCGCGCGCCTCCAGCTGGACGGTGCTGGAGCGCTGCGCCCGTGAGCCGCGCTCGGCGTGGCCGCAGGTGGTGGACGAGTGGGTCCGCGAGGTCGGCGACCGCGCGTTCCTCGCCGTGGGCGAGATGGAGCTGTTCGGCGACGTCCGCGAGCTGCTGCGGCTGCGGATCGTGCCGAAGCTCGCGCCGCGCGACCGGGAGGGCCTCGTCGTCGTCCCGGCCGGCGACCACTTCGACGCGATGGTGATGATCGAGCATCCGCGCTACGGCGGCCCGCTGACGAAGGCGCGGGCCGGCCTGCTGGGCCTGCACAAGCTCGGCTACGTGATGACGAACACCCATGACCGCGAGCTGTCGGACGTGTCGGTGCACGACCAGCCCCTGCTGCCCGGACGCAACGTCCGGGTGGTCGCGAAACCGGGCAGCCGGTACGTGTCGGCGCTGCTCAGCGAGGTCGACCAGTTCCTCCCGGTGCCGAACGAGCACGGCGCGCTGGTCGGCGTCCCGTGCCACAGCACGCTGCTGCTGTACCCGATCACGTCCACGGCCGTCCGCGAGGTGCTCCCCGTCTTCGCCGACGTCGTCCGCGAGATGCACGCGGCCGCCGACGACCCCTGCGCCCCCGGCGTCTACTGGAGCCACGGCGAGCGCCGCCTGACCCCCCTGCCCCCCGACGCCCCCCACGAGGGCACCGGCGAGTTCGCCACCCTCCTCCGAAGACTGCCCGGCTAGCCCAGGGGGCTGTGTTTTCCCAGGGGGGCGACCCCTGGAACCCCCGTTGCGACGGACGGGCTGTTTCGCGCT
>NZ_JBEYYT010000619.1:0-4432 GCF_040645715.1 Spirillospora sp. NPDC046719
CCCCGGGGGGGCCGGCGCCCCCGCGCGGCGCCCCGTGGCGGACTCGGCCGAGGCGGGGGGCGGTTGGGCACGGGGCCCGCGCCGGCGCCGCGGCGGGTGCGCGGCGCCCGGCGCCGGAGGGTGCCGTCCCGCGCGCGCGGACTCGGCCTCAACCTCATCGCGCTGCTGCTCGGCATCGGGCTCTGGGCGCTCCTCGCGGGCCTCGGCGTCCAGGGGCTGCCCGGCCCGGTCCGGGTGGCGCACCGCGCGGCCGAGCTGCTCGGCGACGGGACGCTGGAGGGCGACGCGCTGGCGAGCCTGCGCCGGGTGCTCCTCGGGTTCGCGCTGGGGACGGCCCTGGCGGTCCCGGCCGGCTTCCTGATGGGCTGGTACGGCGTCGCGCGCGGGCTGCTGGAGCCGTGGGTGCAGTTCTTCCGGACGATCCCGCCGCTGGCGATCATCCCGCTGGCCATCGTCGTGCTCGGCATCGGCGAGACGCCGAAGATCCTGGTGATCGCGCTGGGCGCCTTCCTGTCGTGCGTGATCTCTACTTTTCAGGGCGTGATAGGGGTGGATCCCACGCTGGTCAACGCGGCACGGGTGCTCGGCGCCGGGGACCGGGTCATCTTCACCCGCGTCGTCGTCCCGGCCTCGACGCCGTTCATCGTCGTCGGGATGCGGATCGGGCTCGGCTCGGCGTGGGCCACCCTGGTGGCGGCCGAGCTGATCGCCGCGCAGCAGGGGCTCGGCTTCCGGATGCAGCAGGCCCAGGTCTACTACGACCTCCCCACGATCTTCGTCGGGCTGATCACGATCGGCGTGCTCGGCCTGCTCATGGACCGGCTGCTGCTGCTCGCGGAGCGGCGGCTCGGCGGCTGGCAGGACCGCCGGTGAACGGGACGCGCCCGGAGGGCGCTCGAACGGGAAAGGCGGCCCCGCCCGGCGCCGCCAAGATCGAGTTCCGCGGGGTGGGGAAGGTCTACCCGGCCGCCGGCGGCGGGACCGACGTCACCGCGCTCGGCGGGGTGGACCTCGGCATCGCCGACGAGGAGTTCGTCACCGTCGTCGGCCCGTCCGGCTGCGGCAAGAGCACGCTGCTCGGCGTCGCCGCCGGGCTCGTCCCGCCGACCTCCGGCGAGGTCCTGGTCGACGGCCGCCCGGTCACCGGACCGGGCCCGGAACGCGGCGTGATCTTCCAGCAGTACGCGCTGTTCCCCTGGCTGACCGTGCGGGGGAACGTCGAGTTCGGGCTGAAGGTCGCCGGGGTGCCGCGGCGGGAGCGCCGGGCGCGGGCCGAGCACTTCATCGACCTCGTCGGGCTCGGCGACTTCGCCGACGCCCATCCGCGGACGCTGTCGGGCGGGATGCGGCAGCGCTGCGCGCTCGCCCGCGCCTACGCCGCCGAGCCGCGGATCCTGCTGATGGACGAGCCGTTCGGCGCCCTCGACGCGCTGACCCGCGTCCGCATGCAGGACCGGCTCCTCGGCATCTGGGGCCGGGAGCGCCGCACGGTCCTGTTCATCACCCACGACGTGGACGAGGCCGTCTACCTCGGCGGCCGGGTCGTCGTCATGGCCTCGCCGGGCCGCGTCCAGGAGGTCGTGGACGTCGGCCTGCCGCGCCCCCGCACCGAGGAGGTGCGGCTGTCCCCGGAGTTCGCGGAGATCCGCAACCGCATCTGGCATGCGGTCTACCACCAGGAAGGGAACACCACGTGAGGATGCGCACCGCGCTGGCGGGACTCGCCGCGGCCGTGCTGGCCCTGTCGTCGGCCGGCTGCGGCGGCGACGCGAAGGCCGGGTCCGGCGGGTCGGAGAAGGTCCGGTTCGGCTACATCGCCGACTTCAACGGCTCCAGCCTGCTCGCGATCGCCGAGAAGCAGGGGCTGTGGAAGAAGCAGGGCCTCAAGCCCGAGACGAAGGTGTTCACCAACGGCCCGCTGCAGATCCAGGCGCTCGGCGCCGGGGACCTGGACGCCGGCTACATCGGCCCCGGGGCGTTCTGGCTGCCCGCGTCCGGCAAGGCGAAGATCATCGCGATCAACGGGCTCGGGTTCGCCGACCACGTGATCGCCCAGCCGGGCCGCGGGATCCGCACGGTCGCCGACCTGAAGGGCAAGAAGGTCGGGGTGCCGGAGGGCACGTCCGGCGACATGATCCTGTCGCTCGCGCTGAAGCGGGCCGGGCTGACCGCCAAGGACGTGAAGAAGGTCGCGATGGACCCGACGACGATCGTGTCCGCGTTCGCCTCCGGCCAGATCGACGCGGCCGGCATCTGGTACCCGCTGATCGACACGATCAAGCAGCGCAAGCCGGACCTGGTCGACCTCGCCGGCGACCGCGACTTCTACCCGGCGATGAGCTTCCCCAACGCGTTCGTCAGCGCCCCCGACCTGCCGAGCCGCAAGCCCGAACTGGTCACCAAGCTGGACCGGGTGCTCCAGGAGGCCGCCGACTACCGCGCCGCGCACCTGGACGAGACGATCAAGCTGACCGCGGCGTTCATGAAGCTGCCCGTCGACAAGGTCAAGGCGGACGCCGCGAACGGCGAGTACCCGACGACCGCCGACCTCGTCGCCAAGACGCAGGACGGGACCGTCGCCAAGTGGCTGGACGGGCTGTCTGCCCTGTTCGCCGAGTCCGGGAAGCTGAAGTCCGTGCCGAAGGCCGACACCTACTACGCGGGCGACCTGTACGCGAAGGCGGCCGGCAAGTGACCGGAGCGGACGCGCCCCGCAACATCCTGTTCCTGATGACCGACCAGCACCGGGTCGACACGCTCGGCTGCTACGCGGCGGACGGCTCGGTGAGCACCCCGCACCTGGACGCCCTGGCGGCGGCGGGAACGCGCTTCGACCGGTCCTACACGCCGACCGCGATCTGCGCGCCCGCCCGGGCCAGCCTGCTCACCGGGTACGCGCCGTTCCGGCACAGGCTGCTCGCCAACCGGGAGCGCAACGTCGGCTACCTGGACGAGCTGGCCGACGGCCAGTTCACCTTCGCCGAACCGCTCGCCAAGGCCGGATACAACCTCGGCCTCATCGGCAAATGGCACGTCGGCGCCGAGCGGAGCGCGGGCCACTACGGCTTCGACGGCCCGCACCTGCCCGGCTGGCACAACCCGGTGGACCACCCCGACTACCTCGCCTACCTGGAGGAACGCGGGCTCCCCCCGTTCGCGATCACGAACCCGATCCGGGGGACGCTGCCGAACCGCAGGCCGGGCAACCTGCTCGCGGCGCGGCTGAGCCAGCCGCTGGAGGCGACGTTCGAGCACTACCTCGCCACCCGCGCGATCGAGCACCTGGAGCGGTACGCCGAGGACTACAGGACGGGCCGCCGCCCGTTCTTCCTCGCGACCCACTTCTTCGGACCGCACCTGCCGTACCTGCTCCCGGACGAGTACTACGACCGCTACGACCCGGCGGACGTCGAGCTGCCCGCGTCGGTGGCCGAGACGTTCGAGGGCAAGCCCGCCGTGCAGCGCCGGTACAGCGAGCTGTGGACCTACGACACGCTGCCGGAGGAGGTGTCCCGCGAGCTGATCGCCGTCTACCGGGGCTACGTCGCGATGATCGACCACGAGATCGGCCGCATCCTGGCCGCCCTCGCCGACCTCGGCCTCGACGGCTCGACGGCCGTCCTGTTCACCGCCGACCACGGCGAGTTCACCGGCGCGCACCGGCTGCACGACAAAGGCCCGGCCATGTACGAGGACATCTACCGCACGCCCGGAATCGTCCGGGTCCCCGGCGCGCCGGAGGGACGCGTCAGCGGCGAGTTCGTCGGGCTCATGGACCTGACCGCCACCATCCTCGACCTCGCCGGGCAGGACACGGCCCCGGCGGTCGACGGGCGCAGCGTCCTGCCGCTGGTCGAGGGGCGCGACGTCCCGTGGCGGCGGGAGTGCGTCGCCGAGTTCCACGGCCACCACTTCCCCTACCCGCAGCGGATGATCCACGACGGCCGGTACAAGCTCGTGGTCAACCCGGAGTCCCGCGACGAGCTGTACGACCTGGACGCCGACCCGCACGAGCTGCTCAACCGCGTCGACCACCCCGAGCTCGCGGACGTCCGGCGCCGCCTCACCCGCCGGCTCTACGAGCTGCTGGTGGAGCGCGGCGACAACTTCCACCACTGGATGAGCGTGATGTCCGACACCGGGCCGCTCGACCACGACCCGACGCTCTCGGCGTTCGAACGCGGCGCCGGCGTGTACGGAAAGGAGACCTGAGGACCGCGGCCCGCCCCGGCGGGGGGACGGCCGTCAGCGCTGGACGGGCGTGACGCGGCGGCCGTCCGCTCCGAACAGCAGCATCCGGTCGAGGTTCACCGTCAGCGCCACGTGGTCGCCGCGGTTCGGGCGCTGGCCCGGGTTCGCGCGGAAGATCAGGTCGGAGCGGCGGTGGTGGCCCTCGTGCTCCTCCGCCCGGCCGGGCTCGCCGGACGGGCGG
>NZ_JBEYYT010000620.1:0-4415 GCF_040645715.1 Spirillospora sp. NPDC046719
CCCGTGAGCTCCGCCTCGATCCGGTCGTGCCGGCGCCGCGCCCCGTACTCGCGCTGGCCGGGCGCGAGGACGACCCCCGCGACGGGCACCCGCTCCGCCTCCGGCAGCGCCGCGAGGTCGTGCCGCGCCGCCGTCCCCGGCGCGTCCCTCGGCAGGACGGCGTCGAAGCCGGTGACGGCGGGGTCGTCCGGATCGATGACCGAGACGCCGACCGCGACGCGCCGGCAGCGCGCGTACCTTCGGTGCAGCTCCTCGACCTGCGCGCCGTGGAGCGGGCCGCAGGCGAACACCAGGTGGCTGTAGCGCGCGGGATCCGCCCGGCCGAGGTCGAGGCCGCCCGGGCGGAAGACGGGGCTCCAGGCGACGTCGCACCCGATCCCCGCGCCGTCGAGCGCCCGACGGACGGCCTCCATCGCGAGGACGTCCCCCGCCGTGGCCTCGCCGTGCAGGAAGCTCGGCCACCCGGTCACCAGTGCCCGCACGCCGCCCTCGGCAGACCGTTCGGACGAGCCATGTCGATCCCCCCGTAGCTCACGCGCGGGTGGCAGTTACCCGGGGACGGCGCGCCCATGTCCGCGGCGGCCCCGGCTTGGGCGGCCCGTGACGGAGCGCGGGCCGCCGCGTGGCCCGCCTCCCTGCTCCGTGACACTTCGGACACCTGCCGGTTTACCGAACTGGGCGGACGGGAACGGTACCGTCGCGGCCCACTCGCCGGCCGGGTTCTGCCAGGTCCCTTGGTCAGCGAGCCTGGGCCGCGCCATGTTTCCACCGCGGCCTGCGCGCTTGCGCGCGGGACGGGCCGTCAGCCCGTGAACGCCTGCGCGAGCGCCATCCCGCAGTAGGCGGCGCCGAGCCCGCCGGCGACGCTCGCGCCCGCGTTGAGGACGGCGTAGAAGCGCGCGCCGTCCTCGGCCAGCCGGAGCGTCTCGTAACCGAACGTCGAGTACGTCGTCAGCGCGCCACAGAAACCCGTCGCGGCGAACGCCATCGGGCCCCCGGACACGGGCAGCGCCGCCAGGAACCCCAGCAGCGCCGACCCCGCCACGTTGACGGTGAACGTCCCCCACGGGAACACCGAGTCGTGGCGCGCCTGCACGGCCCGGTCGGTGAGGTACCGCAGCGGCGCGCCGAGCGCCGCGCCCAGCGCGATGAGCAGGACCGTCACGCCTCCCCCTCCATGCCGCGGCCCGTGTAGCGGATCACCTCGACCGGGTCGATGATCACCAGGCCCTCCTCCACCAGCTCGTCCAGCTCCGGCAGGAAGGCGCGGATCTTCCGCTCGGCGTCCACGATCACGATCACCATCGGCAGGTCCTCCGACAGCGACAGGATGCGGGACGTGTGGATGCGGCTGGACGCGCCGAACCCCTCGCATCCGCGCAGCACGCTCGCGCCGGCGAGCCCGGCCCGGTGGGCCCGGTGCACGATCTCGGTGTACAGCGGCCGGTGGTTCCACCGGTCGCTCTCCCCGACGAACACGGTCAGACGCAATGCCGGACCCTGGATTCTCATGACCGCTCCCTGGGACGCGCGCGGACGGCGAGGCGGGTCAGCCGGACGCCCGCGAACACCGCGGCGAGCGCGGCGGCGAGCGTTCCCCCGAGGTACAGCAGTCCCACCCCGGGCGCCCCGGCCGACAGCGCCCTCTGGAAATCGACGATGTGGGTGGAGAAGGTGGTGTAGCCGCCGAGCACCCCGACGCCGAGGAACGGCCGCACGAGCCGGTGCACGCGCCACGTCTCGGTGATCAGCACCATCAGCGCCCCGATCAGCAGGCAGCCCGACACGTTGATCAGGAACACCGGCCACGGGAACTCCCCCGGCCGGTACGGCATCGCCTCGGTCAGCCCGTACCGGGCGAGCGCCCCGAGGATCCCTCCCGCGGCGATGGCGCCGAGCGTCGCCCACGGGGCGCGGCGCAGCTCGAACCGCTGGCGCGGCACGCTGAGGTCGACGTCGGGGTCCACGGGACGTCCCGTCACGGCATCGGGCACGGCACACTCCTACCAGCGGAAACATCGGTCACCGGTAGGGACCGTTGGCGGATCGCACCGCGGTTCTCCCCCGTGGCGGGGACGGCGGGCCCCACCGCCGTGGCGCCGCTCTCCCGAGGGCGCGCGCCCAGTCTACCGATCACCGGGACCGCGCCGCGGCCCCGCCCGGTCAGGACCCGGACGGCCGGCCTCGCCGCGCCGCCCGCCCGTCCGTCCGCCCCGCGACTCCACGAACGTCTTGAAGCGCCGCAGGTCGGCCTTCACGCGGCGGTGCAGCGCCCCGGCCCTGTCGCCGGTCCTCTCCACGAACCCCTGGGGCGCGAACTCCATCTGCGCGGTGACGCGGGTGGTGTCGCCGTCGAGGCGGCGGAACGTCACCACGCCCGCGTGCGCCGGGCCCTCCGTCGACGTCCACGCGACGCGCTCGTCCGGCACCTGCTCGGTGATCCGCGCCTCGAAGCGCCGGGTGACGCCGGCGACCCGGACGGTCCAGTGCAGCGTGGTGTCGTCCACGCGCCGGATCTCCTCGACGCCCTCCATGAACCGCGGGAACTCCTCGAACCGCGCCCACTGGTCGTAGGCGACGCGGATCGGGACGGTGACGTTGACCGACTCGGTGATCGTGCTCACGGGGCTCCCCTTCGTCCGTCACCCGCCCCGCTACCCGCACCGCCCCCGTCTACACGGTGCCTCCCGCCTGCACACGGTGGGCTTCCGCACAGCGGCGGGCGCGGTGTGAGCGGCGCTTCCCCGGGTACAGGAGGCGCAGCGATCAGCGTCCCCGCCCATCGCCGGCACCTCTGCGAAGGAGACCAGACCCCCATGACGTCGGCGCGTCCGTCCAGCTCCCCGCGGTCCGACGCCCCGCTCCCCCGCTTCGGGGACGGCGAGGCCGAACTCCTCCTGGCGGAGATGAGACGCCTGCCGGAGGACGATCCGCGGCGCGACCGGCTGCGGACGCGGATCGTGGAGATGCACGGGCCGCTCGTCCGGGGGATCGCACGCAGGTACGCCAACCGGGGCGAGCCGCTGGACGACCTGCAGCAGGTCGCGTACCTGGGGCTGGTCAAGGCCATCAACCGGTTCGACCCCGAGGTGGGCGACCGGTTCGTCACCTACGCCTACCCGGTCGTGACCGGCGAGGTGAAGCGGCACTTCCGGGACAAGACGTGGGGTGTGCGGGTGTCGCGGCGCATCCAGGAGCTGCGGCCGGTGCTGCAGAGCACCGTCCAGAAGTTCACCCGCGAGCACGGCCGCTCGCCCACGACCCGGGAGCTCGCCGCGGTCATGGAGATCACCGAGGAGGAGACGGTCGAGGTGATCATCGCCTGCGACGCCTACCGGCCGCTGTCGCTGGAGGCGCCGGCGGACGGCGGCGCCGAGGGCGACGCGGCGACGGTCGGCGAGCGCCTCGGCTCCGACGACCCCGCCCTGGAGAACCTCATCGACGGCGACGCGCTGCGGCCGCTGATCGACGAGCTGCCCGAACGCGAGCGCACGATCCTGCTGCTGCGGTTCTTCGGCAACAAGACGCAGACGCAGATCGCCGAGCAGGTCGGGCTGTCGCAGATGCACGTGTCGCGGCTGCTGCGGGCGACCCTCGAGCGGCTGCGCGGCGGGCTGCTCGCGGAGGGCTGACCCGGGTCAGGGCCGCGGCAGCGCGCAGGACCCGCCCAGCGCCACGTCGTTGCCCTCGCCGAGGCACCGTGCCAGTAGGTAGGTCTGCTGGGCGTAGTGGGTGCCCTGCCGGACGGTGACGTTCCCCTTGCGGTCCACCTCGCACGGGTTGTTCAGCGTGCAGCGCTCGCCGTCGTCGTTGCCGGTGTTGTTGATCGCGACGACTTGGTGGGTGTTCGCGTCGATGACGGGCGAGCCGGACGTACCGTGGATCGTCCGGCACTGCGGCGTGTACCTGATGGAGTCCTTCCACGTCCATCCGGCCTCCCGCAGCCGGTAGACGGTCGCGTCGGTCTTGCACGCGTAGGCGGTCCGCCAGTAGCCCGACACGACCCGGATCTCGGTGCCGTCGTGGGGAGGGGCGGCCGACAGCCGCAGCGCCGGGACGCCGTACCGCTCGCGGATGGTCCCGTAGCTCTCGTCCAGCCGGTACACGGTGACGTCGGTGTCGGTCATGGTCGAGTACTCGACCCTGGTCGCCCGCAGCGTGCCGAGGCTCGAACGGCCCGTCCGGTCGAGCAGCGTGAACGTCCGGGCGGACGGCCGGTCGACGATGACCTGCCCGGGCTCCGGCATCCCGCCTTCCAGGCAGTGGCCGTTGGTCAGGACCAGGGCCGCGTCGGAGTCGCGCGAGCGCGGCCCGCGCACCAGGGAGCCCGAGCAGTTGCTGAGCGCGACGATCCCGGTGAAGTCGGCCTCCCCGTGGCCGCGGGCGGCGGGGGCGGCGGCGGGGCCGGCGGTCGG
>NZ_JBEYYT010000621.1:0-4408 GCF_040645715.1 Spirillospora sp. NPDC046719
CGTGCGGGACCCGCAGGCCGGGCCGGACGCCGACGTGCTCGTCGTCCGCGGACCGGTGCAGGCCCTCGACGACCTCGTGGTGCGGCTGGTGGAGGCCGGCGTCGCGGTGCGCGGGCTCGCGCCCGTGGTCCCGCCGCTGGAGGCCGCCTTCCTGGCCCTGACCGGGACCGGGACCGTTCCCGGCGAGACCGAGGAGGACCCCCGATGACCGCGACCACCACCACGGCCGGGCCGGCCGCGGACGAGGCCCGTCCGGCGCCGCTGCCGCGCGGCTACCGCTTCGAGCTGGTCAAGCTGCTGTCGCAGTGGCGGATCCGGCTGGTCCTCGCGGCGTGCTGGATCGCCCCCGCCGTGTTCGTGGCCGCGGTCAGCCTGCAGAGCTCGCTCCCGGCCGACACGGTCTTCGGCCGCTGGATGCACGCGTCCGGCTGGGCGGGGTCGCTGGTGGTGCTGGGCTTCTCGTGCACCTGGGCGCTCCCGCTGCTGACGTCCCTGACCGCCGGCGACGTGTTCGCCGCCGAGGACCGGCTCGGCACCTGGCGCCACCTGCTGGTCGCGGTCCGCTCCCCGCGCCGGATCTTCGCGGCGAAGGCGCTCGCGAGCCTCACCGTGATCCTGGCGATGACGGCCGGGCTGGCCGCCTCGGGCATCGCCGGCGGGCTCGCCGCGGCCGGCGCCCACCCGCTCGCCGGCCTCGACGGCCACATGCTGTCGTCCGGCGACGCGGCCGCGACGGTGCTGCTCGCCTGGTGCTGCGTGCTCGCGCCGACGCTGGCGTTCGCGGCGGTCGGCCTGCTCGGCTCGGTGGCCCTCGGCCGCTCGCCGATGGGCCTGCTGATGCCCGCGCTCCTCGCACTCGGACTCCAGCTCGCGCAGATGCTGCCGCTGCCGGTGGCCGTGCGGACGGCCCTGCCGGGCGAGGCGTTCCTCGCCTGGCGCGGCTTGTTCACCGAGCCCGTGCAGACCCGCCCGCTGCTCATCGGCGTCGCGGTCGCCCTGGTCTGGGCGGTCGCCGCCACCGCGCTGGCCTACCGGCTGTTCCTGCGCCGCGACTTCACCGACCTCGCCTACGACGGGTCGGGGCGGCGCGTCGCCGTCGGCGGCGTGCTGCCGCTGGCCGCCCTCGCCGTCGTCACGGTCGCGGTGGTCTCGTGGACCACCCCGGCGAAGGGGTCGGGGATCGAGCGGACGAAGCTCGAAGACTCCCTCGCCACCTCGTACGCGCACCTCTACCGGCTGCAGAGCCGCGAACTCCACCGCCCCGCCGTCACCGAGGCCCAGCTGCGGACCACCGCGTCCTGCGACAAGGGCGGCGACCGCGTCGCCGACGAGGGGCCGGGCAACGACTGGCGGTGCGTCGTGACGTGGCACCTGCCCGGCGTGGCCTCCGCCGGCACCGCCATCTACCAGCTCGACGTCACCGCCGACGGGCGGTACGTCGCCGACGGCGACGGTCCGAAGGAGGTGAACGGCTACTTCCAGGTGCGCACCTCGAGCGGGGATGCGCCCAACCCCCTGTGGCAGTTCGACGGCGACGTCGACCTGCTCGCCAGCCCCGCCAGTGCTCAGAAGGGTTAGCTCATGCACGTCAGAAGGCAACGCCGGAACCCCGCGGAGAACCGCTCCGGGGTGTTCCGCCGGCTCGGCGGCCGCCGGGTCCGGATCGTCGCGGCCGGTACCGCCGCGCTGGCCATCACGGCCGGCGGCGGCGTCGCCTACGCGTCGACGCACGCGTTCGGCACCCACAAGGTCGGCGACACGACCGGCCTCGGCACGCTGCTCGCCAGCGACCAGTTCAACAAGCCCCTGGGCGACCGCCTTCTCGTCGACAACGGGAAGCTGCTGTCGTCCACCGTCAGCCCGGACGGCCGCCATCTCGCGGCCCTGACCACGGACCGTTCCATCGCCCTGACGATCGCCGACCTGAAGGACTACAAGGTCCTCCAGCAGGCCGGCACCTCGGCGGCCGCGAACCTGAAGATCGGCAACAACAACGTGGGGCAGGAGGGCCCGACGTACTCGCCGGACGGCAAGACCCTCTGGATGCCGCAGATCAACGGGTTCAGCCGCTTCCCGGTGAACGCCGACGGCACCGTCGGCGCCCCGACGTTCATCACGATCCCGAACGACGGGTCGAAGCACCCGCTCCCGGCCCAGGCGGTGTTCTCCGCCGACGGCACCACCCTCTACACCGCCGTCAACGGCCAGAACCGCGTCGTGGCCATGGACCCGGCCACGGGCGCGATCACGCGCAGCTGGAGCGTTGGGAACGCTCCACGCGACCTGGCCCTGGTCGGCGGCAAGCTCTACGTCAGCAACGAGGGCGGGCGCCCCGCGAAGGACGGAGACCAGACCCTCAACTCCTACGGCACCCAGGTCCCCGCCGACCCGAAGACGGGCGCCGTCACCACCGGGACGGTGAGCGTCATCGACGTGGGCGACACCGGCGCCTCGGTGAAGTCCATCGACGTCGGCCTGCACCCGACGGCCCTGCACGCCGCCAAGGGCGTGCTGTTCGTCGCCAACACCGGCAGCGACACCGTCTCCGTGGTCGACACCTCCAAGGACGCCGTCGTCCAGACCATCACCACGCAGCCGTGGCCGGGCGCCAAGGTCGGTTACGAGCCCGACGGCATCACCCTCACCGGCGACGGCCGCCTCCTGGTCACCCTCGGCCGCGCCAACGCGCTGGCCGTCTACCGGTACAAGGGACCCAAGGCGCCGGTCGGCTACGTGGGCATGCTGCCGACGGACTACTTCCCCGAGAACGTCACGACCGTCGGCGGGCAGGTGGTCGTCACCAGCCTGCGCGGCATCGGCGAGCGCGGCCCCGGGCGCACCATCGACAAGGGCGCCGGCACGACGCCGGCCACCGGCCACAACACCCACGACTCGACCGGCACGCTGCTGCGGTTCACGCTGCCGGACGACCGGCTCATCGGCGCCTACACGGCCAGGGTGTTCCAGCAGAACGGCTGGGACGCCGCCTCGCTCGCCGGGCTGCGCGCCGGCGGCCGGGCGCGGCCCGTGCCGGTCCCGGTCCGCCTCGGCGACCCGTCGACCATCAAGCACGTCTTCCTGCTCGTGAAGGAGAACCGCTCCTACGACCAGGTCTTCGGCGACGACAAGCGCGGCAACGGCGACCCGGCGCTCGCGCAGTTCGGCGAGAACGCCACCCCGAACCAGCACGCGCTGGCCCGCCAGTTCGGGCTCTACGACAACGCCTACGACGTCGGCACCAACTCCGCCGAGGGCCACAACTGGCTCATGCAGTCCGACAACCCGGAGTACACCGAGTCGGGCGCCGGCGAGTACACCCGCAGCTACGACACCGAGGACGACGCGCTCGGCCACCAGCGCTCCGGCACGCTGTGGAGCGGCGTTCAGGCGGCGGGGGGCAGCGTCAAGAACTACGGCGAGTTCCTGCAGTTCGAGACCAAGCCTTCCGGCGCGACGTGGCAGCAGTTCTACTGCGACGCCAGGACCATGGCGGACACCGGCCAGAACACGGCCATCAAGACCGACTCGTCCTCGCCGATCCCGTCGCTGAACGACGTGACGGCGCACGACTACCCGAAGTTCGACACCGATATCCCGGACATCTACCGGTACGAGATCTGGAAGCGGCACTTCGACGCGGAGGGCCCGGGCAGCCTCAACATGTTCTGGCTGTCCAGCGACCACACCGGCGGCGCGCCGAACCCGATCGCGCAGGTCGCCGACAACGACCTCGCGGTGGGCCGGATCGTCGACCACATCTCGCACAGCAAGTACTGGAAGGACAGTGCGATCTTCGTCATCGAGGACGACACCCAGGACGGTGTCGACCACGTCGACGGGGCGCGCGGCCCGGTGCAGGTCATCAGCCCCTACGCCAACCACGGCAAGGTCGACAGCCACTACTACTCGCAGATCACGGTGGTCCGCACCATCGAGCAGATCCTCGGGGTCCGCCCGATGAACCAGAAGGACAGCGCGGCCACCCCGATGTACACCGCGTTCACCGGGCGGCCCGACTACACGCCGTTCACCGCCGTGCAGAACCGCGTCCCGCTGACCTACGGGCTCAAGACGCCGCCGGCCTGCGGTGAAGACCCCGTCCCGACGACCAGGGCGTCGCTCGCCCCCGCCCAGTCGCCGACCCCGGCGGTGCCGGCGGGGGAGAAGGGCGTCGCGAGCCTGTGGGACGCGTGGAACCGGCAGCAGCACCAGAACGACCAGAACCCGCAGCCCGACCGCGCCAACCCCGACCAGATGGACCACTACACGTGGTACCTGACCCACGGGTTCACCAAGCCGTACCCGGGTGAGAAGAAGATCCTCACCCCGGCGGAGGTGCCCGGCCGCTACCTGCCGTCGCCGGACGCCGACGGCTGATCCGGACCGGCACGGTCCACCACGTGCGGCC
>NZ_JBEYYT010000622.1:0-4352 GCF_040645715.1 Spirillospora sp. NPDC046719
GCGCAGCCGGCGCCCGCCGAGCGGCCCGGGCGCCGCCCGGGCCAGCAGCCGCACCGCCAGCCGGGGCGCCCGCCCGGGATCGTCGCGGATCTGACGCCAGGTGAGTCCCAGCAGGTAAACCGGCTTTTTCAGGGCAAGGTTCCGCACGGCGACGGAGCGTAGGCAACCCTGATGAACAGAAGGGAAATTGTGGTGTCACCCATCGTGCACGTCCTCGGGGCGCGCCCCAACTTCGTCAAGGCGGCGCCCGTCATCGGCGCCCTGCGGGCCGCCGGCGCCGACCAGGCGGTGATCCACACCGGGCAGCACTACGACGCCCGGATGTCGGAGATCTTCTTTGACGAGCTGGGACTGCCCGAGCCCGACGTGAACCTCGGCGTCGGCTCCGGCGGGCACGCCGAGCAGACCGCGGCCCTCATGGTCGGCCTTGAACGGGAGTTCACGAGCCGTTCACCGGTGCTCGTCATCGTGTACGGCGACGTGAACTCGACGATCGCCGCCGCGCTGGTCGCGGCCAAGCTGCACATCCCGGTCGCCCATGTGGAGGCCGGGCTGCGCAGCTTCGACATGACCATGCCGGAGGAGGTGAACCGCCGGCTCACCGACCAGCTCTCCGACATCTGCCTGGTGACGAGCCCCGAGGGGATCGGGCACCTGGCGAACGAGGGCGTCCCGGTGGAGCGGGCGCACCTGGTCGGCAACCCGATGATCGACACGCTGCTGGCCAACCTCGACTCCTTCGACACCGGACGCGTCCGGGACGCGCACGGGCTGCCGGACCGGTACGTCCTCGCGACCATGCACCGGCCCGCGAACGTCGACGCGCCGGAGACCGCCGCCGCGCTCGTCCGGCACCTGCACGGCGTCGCCGACCTGGCCGACCTCGTCATCCCGGTGCACCCGCGCGGCCGCGCGAACCTGCTGGCCGCCGGGCTCGGCGACCACGACCGCGTGCACGTCCTCGAACCGCTCGGCTACATCGACTTCATCGCGGCCGTGCGCGGCGCGGCGGCGGTCGTCACCGACTCCGGCGGCCTGCAGGAGGAGACGACGATCCTCGGCGTGCCGTGCCTGACCGTCCGGCCGAACACCGAGCGGCCCATCACCATCACCCACGGGACCAACCGGCTCGTCACCTTCGAGGAGCTGGTGCCGGGCGTCCGCAAGGTCCTGGAGTCCGGCGCGCAGGCCGGCGACCGCAAGCCGCCCCTGTGGGACGGCCACGCCGGCCCCCGCATCGCGGAAGTGGTCATGGCGTTCCTCGGCGAGAACGGAGCCCTCGGATGAGCGGAGCCGACGGCGCGAAGGCGAACCGGCAGGCGGCGCGGCTGCGCGCCGCCCTCCGGGAGCGCGAGGCGCGCGTCCAGGAGCTGGAGCGGCGCCTCGGCGCCCTGGAGACCTCGGTCGCCCTGCAGTTCGGCCGGCTCGTCGCCGGCGCGGCGCGCAACCCGCGCCGCCGCGGCACGCGGCTGCCGAAGGAGCTGTACCGGCTCTGGCGCAAGCGGAACGGCCCCGAGCAGGGCCCGCCGCCGTCCGGGAGCGAGCGGCTCCAGCTCGACCGGATCGACCGGCCCGAGGACCGGCTGCTCGCCGCCGCGCCGTACGAGGGGATCGTCATCGCGGGGATCTTCGCGCCGGCGACGGCCGCGGCGCTCCGCGAGCACGCCAAGGTGATCCCGCTCTACCCGCACGACGCCACGATCGTCCTCGACACCGCGGACGTGGACCTGGTCGTCGTCGACGCGGCGGCCGGCGAGCCCGGCGGCCCCTGGGCCTACCTGGGCGTCCCCGGCATGTACGACCGGGACCGCGCGCTCCACGACGTCCGCCAGATCGCCGCGGCCCGCTCGCTGCCGCTCGTCCTGTGGGGGGAGGCGCCGCCCGCCACGCTCGCGCTCCTGGACTGGGACGCCGCCGCCACCACGCCGGACCGGCTGCACGACCTGCTCGAACCCTCTCATCGGGCGCGGCCCGGGGGGTCCGGGGGTCCGCCCCCGGAAATGACGCTGCCTCGTTGAAAGGAACTGCTGTGCCACCTCGCGCCCTCGTCTACGGCGACGTCGACCTGAACCTGATCGACGGATCGGCGATCTGGGCCCAGGGCATGGTCCAGGCGCTGGCCCGTGCCGGCTGCGCGGTGACCCTGGTGCTCAAGGCCCCGGTCCGGACCGGCCGGCTGGTCGACCCGCTGCGCGCCCTGCCCGGCGTGACCGTCCGCAGCCCGCACGCCGAGGGCCTGGTCGCGGGGGAGGCGGGCATGCCGGCCAAGCAGGCCGCCGCGATCCTCGCCCGGGTCGACGAGCCGGAACCGTTCGACCTCGTCGTCGTGCGGGGCCGCCGCCTCGCGGGCAAGCTGTCCGGCGGCCCGCTCGCCGGGCGCCTGTGGACGTACCTGACCGACGTCCCGCAGTCCGCCGCCGAGTTCACCGGCTCCGCCAAGGGCGAGCTGCGCCGCATCGCGGACGCGTCCCGCGTGCTGCTCTGCCAGACCGAGGAGCTGCGCGGCTTCCTGGAGAGCGCCGTCCCCGCGACGGCCGGGAAGAGCGTGCTGTTCCCGCCCGTCGTGGTGCTGCCCGACGGCCTGGAACCGCGCCCCGACGGCACCCCGGACGGGCGCGCGCTCAAGCTCGTCTACACCGGCAAGTTCGCGCCGCGCTGGAACACCTACGAGATGACGTCGCTGCCGCGCCTGCTCGCGATGCGCGGCGTGGACGCCGAGCTGCACATGGTCGGGGACAAGATCCACGACGACCCGAACGACCCCGGGTTCGCGACCCGCATGCGGACCGCGCTGGAGTCCGGGGAGGGCGTGGTCTGGCACGGCGGCCACCCGCGCGCGGAGGCGATGCGGCTGACGGCCGCGTCCGACGTCGGGCTGTCCTGGCGGCACCCGGAGATGGACGCGAGCCTGGAGCTGTCCACGAAGGTGCTGGAGTGCGGGACGCTCGGCGTCCCCGTCGTGCTGAACCGCACGCCGA
This sequence comes from Spirillospora sp. NPDC046719, assembly GCF_040645715.1. Classification (NCBI taxonomy): domain Bacteria; kingdom Bacillati; phylum Actinomycetota; class Actinomycetes; order Streptosporangiales; family Thermomonosporaceae; genus Spirillospora; species Spirillospora sp. NPDC046719. The sequence goes on from NZ_JBEYYT010000622.1 coordinate 2,979, forward strand.
TGCACGAGCGGCTGTTCGGGGTCGACTACCCGCTGTTCTCCGCCACCGAGGACGACGTCCTCGACGCGCTGACGATCATCGGCAAGAACCCCGACGTCTACACCCTCGCCGCCGAGCGCTGCCGGACCGCCGCCGCCGGGTTCACGCTGGACGCCGCGGCCGGGCGCCTGCGCGACTGCCTCGCGCAGACGTTCCCGGAGCCGTCCGCCGCCGTCCTCGCCGCCGCCGAGGAGCACGACCGCCGCTCCGCAGCGTCGGGCGTCCCGGTGCCGCCTCAGCCCGCGGAGGGACGGCGGCGCCTGCGCGTCGGCGTCGCCGGCCACGACCTGAAGTTCTTCACCCGCCTGCTCGACTACCTCAGGTCGCGGCCCGACATGGAGGTCCGCGTCGACCCGTGGGCGGCGCTGCGCGTCCACGACGAGGAGCGCAGCCAGGAGCTCGTCGACTGGGCCGACGTGATCGTCTGCGAGTGGTGCGGGCCGAACGCGATCTGGTTCGCCCAGCGCAAGCGGCCCGGGCAGCGGCTCGTCGTCCGGCTGCACCGCTTCGAGCTGTACGCGCGCTGGCCCCGGCACCTCGACATCGACGCCGTCGACGAGGTCATCTGCGTCAGCCCGCACTACGCGCGGCTGACCCACGAGATCCTCGGCTGGCCGATGTCCAAGATCACCACGGTGCCGAACTGGGTGGACGACCGGCAGCTCGACCGGCCGAAGCTCGCCGGCGCCGAGCACCACCTCGGCATGATCGGCATCGCGCCGTCCCGCAAGCGCCTCGACCTCGCCCTGGACGCGCTGGAGGAGCTGCGCCGCGACGACCCGCGCTTCACCCTCTTCGTCAAGTCCAAGCTGCCGTGGGAGTACTGGTGGATCTGGCAGAAGGACGAGGAGCGCGCCCACTACGAGAAGGTGTTCCGCCGCATCCGCCGGTCCCCGGTGCTGTCCGGCGGCGTCGTGTTCGACTCCTACGGCCGCGACGTGGCGTCGTGGCTGCGCCGGATCGGGTTCGTGCTGTCCACCAGCGACGACGAGAGCTTCCACCTCGCGCCCGCCGAGGGCATGGCGTCCGGGGCCGTCCCGGCGCTGCTCGGCTGGCCCGGCGCGGAGACGATCTACGACACCCGGTGGATCCACGCGGACCCGTCCGCGATGGCCGCCTCGATCTCGGGGACGGTCGCGCTGGACCGGTGGGAGGCGGACGCGGCGCTGGCGCGCGACCAGGTCCGCGCCGCCTACGGGCTGGACGAGGTCTGCCGCCAGTGGACCGACCTCCTCGCCGCCGCCCCGTGACCGGGACCGCCGCCGGCCAGGGGCGGTAGGCGGGCGCGGGCGAGGACCGTGACCTCCAATGCCGAACGGCCCGGCGTGAAGCGCG
>NZ_JBEYYT010000623.1:0-4337 GCF_040645715.1 Spirillospora sp. NPDC046719
GGCCGGTACGCGTCGTCGCGGCCGTCGCCGAGGGACCGGCGGCCCTGGTAGGACCGGCCGGCCGGAAGCTCGGGCATCGGCGTCCCGGGGCCGCCGAGCATGCCGCCCGGGGCGCCTCCGGGCACGCCGCCCATCGCGCCGGCGGGCGCGGCCTGCACCCGGCCGCGCGGCCGCGAGGAGGCGCGCAGGAACGACACGATGCAGGCCAGGATCGCGCCGATCGCGAAGCCGATCGCGCCGTTCTGCGGCAGCTTGCTGGGCGTCGGCGCGGTCGGGTCGGCGGTGTCGGTGAACTGGACGCCGTCGTTGTTCTTCGACCGGGCCGACAGCAGGCCGCTCTCGTCCGACTGCATCTTCGCGAGCTGGCTCGCGAGCATCTTGTACGGCCGCGTGCCCGCCTGGGTGGACTGCATCTGCTGCGTGATCTTCGTCTCCTGCTCCTTCAGCCCCTTGATCTGCTCGTCGAGGTTGCTGTTGTTCGTGGAGACGGTGACGTCCTGGTAGGCCTGCAGTACCGCGTTGGCGATGACGGCGGCCTCGGGCATGTTGGAGCCGTTGGCGGTGACGACCACGACCCCGCCGTCCGGCTTGCTGGAGGTCTTCACCCGGCCGCGCAGCTGCTCGCCGGTGAGGTTCGGGCCGTGCTTGCTCTTGACGATCTCGGCGGCGCGGGCCATCACGGGCGTGGAGCCGGCGAACGCCGCGCGCTGCGCGGTGTACGCGGCGTACCCCTGCCCGGACACGACGCCCATGCGCAGCGCGTTGTTGTTGTTCGTCGGGTCGGTGACGGCGAACCTCGCGGTGGCGGTCGCGCCGCTGAACAGGATCTGGGTGGCGGCGACCGAGGCGAGGACGCTGGCCAGCACGATGATGAGAGACATCAGCCGGTAGCGCCAGACCGCCTCGACGAGGCTGATCTCCGGTGTGACGGGGGTCTGTGCTGTCATCGGATGCTCTTGGAGTCCTCAGGAGGCCGTGGGCGGGATGAAGTCGGCGTCGGGTCCGGCGAGACGGCGGACGGCGTCCCGCAGCTCGTGGTGGTAACGGTCCTTGCCGAACCGCCGGGCGGCGTCGGCGCCGGCCCGCTTGGCCATCGCCTGGGCGCCGTCCCAGTCGTCCAGCAGCCGGGCGATCCCGGCCGCCAGCGCGTCCGGGTCGTCCGGGGCGACCAGCACGCCGTTGTCGCCGTCGGCGACGATCTCGACCAGCCCCTGGGTGGCGCTGGCGACGACCGGCCGGCCGGCGAGCATCGCCTCGACGGCGACGTTACCGAAGGGTTCGACGCGCGAGGGGACGATCGCGATGTCCGCCTCGGCGAACGAATTCCACACCGACGCGCGGAAACCCGCGAAGGCCACCGCGCCGTCGTCGCCGGCGAGGCCGCGCAACTCCTCCTCGAACCACTCATATCCGGGGAAGACGCTCCCGACCAGGGTCAGGTTCGCATCGTAGCCGCGATCGCGCAGTGATCGGACGGCGCGGACCGCGACATCGGACCCCTTGCGCGGCGACAGCCGCCCGACCAGGACGATCCGGGCGGGCCCGTCGAGCACCGCGCGCGGCGGCGCGACCGGCTCCGGCGGCTCCTCCACCCCGTTGTAGATGATCTGGGCGCCGCGGCCGGCGGAGCCGAGCGCGGCGGCGCTGGCGCGGCTGTTGACGACGATGGAGCGGGCGAGCCGCAGCGGCATCGACAGCGCGGCGCGCACCGGGCCGGGCACGTCGTCCTCGGCCTCGTGCACGTGGCACAGAGAGGGCACGCGGGCGAGCCGGCCGGCGAGCAGCCACAGCGGGATCGTCACGGTGTTGACGTAGAGCGCGGCGGCCCGTTCGCGGCGCAGCAGCCGCCACGCCTTCGGCAGCGCCCGCGTCGCGGCGAACGCCAGCCGGACGAGGCCGAGCGGCGTCATGTACGACTTGCGCAGGACCGGGACGGGCAGGACGACGACCTCGGCGCCCGCGTCCCTCAGCACCGGCGCGAGCGGCCCGTCCGCGGGCAGCGTCACGATGACGCGGTGGTCGGGGACCAGCGCGCGCACCGACTCCACGAGCATCCGGTCGGACCCGTAGAGATCGGGCGACGGGTGCGCCAGCACCACCGCGGACCTCGCGTGCCGTTCGGCCACTTGCCCCTCCTTCTGGTGATCCAGCCCCCTGGATACCAGTCTCCCGCAACCTTCAGATTAACTGTCGTTTACCGCAGGGACGCGCAACCCCCCTTCCGCATAATCTGTGCGGATCAATCACAAAGTGACGGTAATGGCTGGGGGTCAGGGTGCGCATCGCCATGGTAGGGACGCGCGGGGTGCCGGCGCGGTACGGCGGCTTCGAGACGGCGGTCGAGGAGATCGGCAAGCGGCTCGCGGCCGGCGGGCACGAGGTGACCGTCTACTGCCGGGGCGAGCGGCATCCGGAGCCGGAGTACCTCGGCATGCGGCTGGTGTACCTGCCGGCGATCGAGAAGAAGGTGGCCGAGACGCTCAGCCACACCGGGCTGTCGGTGCTGCACGCCTTCCGCAGCAAGATCGGTAAGGAGGGCGCGGACGTCGCGCTGCTGTTCAACGCGGCGAACGCGCCGATGCTGCCGATCCTGCGGACGCTGCGGATCCCGGTCGCGACGCACGTCGACGGCCTGGAGTGGAAGCGCACCAAGTGGAGCGGCACCGGGCAGAAGTACTACCGGGCCGCCGAGGCGATGGCGGTGCGCTGGTCGGACGCGCTGATCGCCGACGCCGTCGGCATCCAGGACTACTACCGCGAGCGGTTCGACGCCGACACGGTGTTCATCCCGTACGGCGCGCCGATCCTGTCGAGCACCGACACCGGGAAGCTGGCGGAGGCGGGGTACGAGCCGGGCGGGTTCCACCTGGTCGTGGCCCGGTTCGAGCCGGAGAACCACGTGCATCTGGCGGTGGAGGGCTACCGGCGCAGCCGGGCCTCGAAGCCGCTCGTCGTCGTCGGCTCGGCGCCGTACGCCGACGAGTACACCGCGCAGGTGAAGGAGCTGGCGGGCGACGACCCGCGCATCACGTTCATGGGCGGCGTGTGGGACCAGGACCTGCTGGACGCCCTGTACGCGGGCGCGCTCACCTACATCCACGGCCACTCGGTCGGCGGGACGAACCCGTCGCTGCTGCGCGCGATGGGCGCCGGGGCGTCCGTGCTGGCCTACGACGTGAACTTCAACCGCGAGGTGCTGGGCGAGGAGGCGGGCCGGTTCTTCGGCGACGCGGCGGAGCTGGCGGCGCAGGTGGAGGCGGCGGAGGCCGACCCGGGCGCGGCGGCCGACCGGGGCGACGCGGCGCGCAAGCGGGCGGCGGAGCGGTACGTGTGGGACGACGTCGCGGCGTCCTACGAGCGGCTGTGCGAGGACCTGATGGCCGGTCGCCGTACGCGCAAGACCATTCGCGGCAAGTGACGACATGAACGAGCAGATGACCACATCTGGTCATGAATTCGTCCGTCCCCGGATGGGCACCGGCAATGTCCTGGTCCCCGCCGGTTCACGGCGCGGTGCCCGCGCCGGCGTCTCGCTGTTCACCCGGTCGAAGCTGCCCGCGCTGGCCGCCCAGTGGGCGCTGTACGGCGCGGTGGCGGTCGCCGGGCCGCGCGTCCTGCCGGGCCCGCGCGTCCGCTGGGAGCCGCCGGGAGGGCCGGAGCGGTGGCGGACGCTGGCCGACCGGATCGGCACGTTCGACGGCCTCGCCCTCTACGAGCGCCCGCAGGCGTCCCGGACGGGCCTGGCGGCGGTGCTGCTGCGCGACGGGCGCCCCACCGGGTTCCTCAAGCTCCGCGACGACCCCGGCGAGCTGGACCGCGAGGAGCGCGCGCTGTCGGCGTTCCCCGAGGGCCGCGCGGACGGCTTCCGCGTCCCCCGCGTCCTGGACCGCGACGAGACCGCCGGATGGCACTGGATGGTGATCGAGGCGATGCCGCCGCGCCCGGCCCGCCCGGTGCGCGGGATCGCGCTGGCGCCGCTGCTGGCAGACCTGCAGCGGCGGCTCGCGGCGGTGCTGCCCCGCCCGTCCGGGACCCCGGACCACTGGGCGCCGATGCACGGCGACCTGACGGCCTGGAACCTGCGGCACTGCGGCCGGGGCCTGCCGTGGCTGATCGACTGGGAGGACGCGGCGTGGGCGCCGCCGGGCGCCGACCTCGTCTACTACGAGGCGACGCACGCCACCGTGTTCGGGAAGCCGTCCGGGCGCGACGACGTGAGCGGCTGCGCGGAGGCGGCGGAGTTCTGGCTGAAGCGGGTCGCGCAGCGCTCCGCGGGCGACCACGACGCCGCCTTCAACACGCGGCTCAGCGAGATCCTGCGGGGCATCGGCCGGGGC
>NZ_JBEYYT010000624.1:0-4333 GCF_040645715.1 Spirillospora sp. NPDC046719
GCCCCCCGCCCGCCGGGCCCCCCCCCGCCTCCGCGACCGCCGCGTACAGCAGCCCGCCCGCCGCCGCCAGCCACGGCCGCGCGCCGGGCAGGTCCGGGTCCGTCGCGAACGGCGCCGGGGTCGTGGACGCCCGGCCGTCCGCCGGGTCCACGACGTCGACGCCCGCCGGGAGGAGCTGGTCCGCCAGGCGCGGCCGCAGCGCGTAGACCGTGCCGCCCGCCTCCGCCAGCGCCGCGTATCCGGGGACGTCGCGCGACCACGCCACCGTGCCGGACGGGACGTCGACCGCCTCCATCCGGTCGGTGCCGCCGCCCTTCCCGTCCTGGTGGCGGACGACCACGAGCCGCCCGCCCGCGAGGACGGCCGGGCACATCCGGTCGCCGCACACCCCGTCGCCGTCCCACCCGGCGATCCGGTCGCCGGCGGCGGTGAACGCGCGCAGCGCCGCCCCGTCCGCGACGAGGACCGCGCCGTCCAGCACCCGCACCTCGGGCGACTCCCCCGCCGCGAGCGTCCGGCTCCACAGGACCCGCCCGTGCCCCGGGTCGACGGCCAGCAGCCGCCCGGACTGCCGCGGGCAGCCGACCGCGAGCGCCGCGAGGGCGTCGCCGGGCCGCCCGGGGGCGGCCTCGCCGTCCGCCGGATCGCCGGCCGGGTCCAGGGCGTCCGAGGGCTGCGCCGCGCCCTCGAACAGCCGGCACCCCTTCGGCAGCGGCGTCCGCCACAGCCGCTTCCCGCTCAGCGCGGACACGCCGTACAGGGTGCGGCGGCCGTCGTCGGTGGTCAGCACCACCCCGGCGCCGGCGGGCCAGCGCAGCGTCGCGCGCGACACTGCCGCGGGGCGCTCGCCGTCGCGCCGCCACAGCTGCGCCCCCGACAGCTCGTCGAACCCGACGAGCAGCCGCTCGCCGCGCCGCCCGTCCCGCTCGAAGTAGGCGACGAGGCGGGACCGCGTGGACGTCCAGCCGAGCAGCGTCCACCCGGTGCGGCGGTAGCTCCAGCGCGCGGCGCCGTTCCGCGCGTCCCGGACCACCAGGCCGCCGCCGGACGCCGCGACGACCTGCCCGCGCGCCACGTCGTAGGCGACGCCGTCGTACCCGGCGGCCGACCCGCGGTGGATGCGCGTGGTGTCCTCCCAGCTCACCGCGAGCGGTCCGGGCGGCGGGCCGACGTCGGTCTGCGGCGCGACCGGCTGCGAGGTGACGGTGTGCCGGACCTGCCACCACTCGGCGTGCAGGACGAACCGCTCGACGAGGACCGCGCACAGCGCGACGGCGAGGGCGCCCGCGACGAGGCCGAGCGCCACGCGGACGCCGCCTCCCGGCCCCGGCCGGCCGTCAGGCCGCCGCCGGCTCCCGCCCACGCCCGTGCCGCCTCCCTGTTCCGCCGACCGCATGTCCGTCCACTGGCCGCATAGTGTGGACCCCCACCTTGCCGTGTCGCGCCCCCCCCCCCGGCCACGCCCCCCCAGCAAAACCGGCGGGAGGCCCCCCCCCCCTCACCCCCCCCCCCCCTGCCCCCCCCCGCCCCCCTGCGCCGCCCCCCCCCCCCCCCCCCCCCCCCCCCCCCCCCCCCCCACGGCCCGGACAGATTCGCCGGTGGACGCCCCACCCTCCCGGGCCGGGCACCACCGGAACCAGCAGGGAGGGTACGTGGAGGTCTTCACCCGGTGGCGCACCTGGGACGCCGCCCGCGCGGACCTGGAGTCGTCCGGCGACGGCGCCCGCGTCGATCTCGGCGCGCTGGCCGCGGCGGCGGACGCGGCGCGGCGCTGGCACGGCGACCAGCGGCGCCCGACCGGCGACCCGTACGTCGAGCACCTGCTGGAGGCCCTGGAGGTGCTGGTCCGCGGCGCGGGCGTCACCGATCCGGCGATGCTGTCCGCCGTGCTGCTGCACGACGTGGTGGAGGACACCCCGGCCACGCTCGCCGACGTCGAGGACGCGTTCGGGCCCGAGGTGACCGAGCTGGTCGACTGGGTCACCAAGCCGCCGGCGGGCGGCGCCGGGCGGCAGGCGAAGCGCGCCGCGAAGTCCGCGTACCTGCGCCGGCTGCGGGACGCCCCGCCGGAGGCGGTCCTGGTGAAGCTCGCCGACCGGGTCAGCAACGTCCAGCGGCTGGACCGGATGCCGCCGGACTTCCAGCGCCGCTACTACGCCGAGACGGTCACCTACATCGTCCCGCTGGCCGAGCCGCACCCGTGGTTCGCGGCCTGGTACGCCGAGTGGCGCGAGGCGTTCTCGCACCTGCGCTAGCCCGGCCGATGACCGGTCGGTCACAAAGTGGGATGATCGGCGCATGGAACGCGAGTGGGTGGTCGAGGAGAGCGTCGCGATCGAGGCCGGCACGCGGGCGGTCTACGCCGCGGTCGCCGACCTGCGGCGGATGCGCGAGTGGAGCCCCGAGGTCTTCGCGACGTGGATCCGCGGGCGGGCCGTCAGGGCCGGCACGAAGTTCGTCGGGTTCAACCGGCTCGGCTGGCGGGTGTGGTTCACCACCTGCGAGGTGACGGTCGCCGTCCCCGGCGAGGCGTTCGCCTTCCGGGTGTCGAGCTTCGGCATCCCGGTGGCGCTGTGGGGCTACCGCATCGAGGACGTCGGCGGCGCGGACGGCGCCCGGACGCGGCTCACCGAGTACTGGGAGGACCTGCGGCGCGGCACCCGCGGCGCGGGGCTGGTCTCGCTGCTCGGGAAGGTGTTCACGGGCGTCCCGGCCGAGGAGCGCGCCGCGCTCAACCGCGCGGGCATGCGGGCCACCCTCGGCCGGATCAAGGCGGGCGTCGAGCGCGGCTGAGCCGGGCGTCCGGCGCGGCCGAGCCGCGCGGCGCCACCGGAGGGCGGGCCGCCCTTGGCAGCAAAACGAGAACCTGTTCTACTTACCGGTGTGACAAGTGCCGCGCAAGTCCATCCGATCCAGGGGCACGAGGTCGCGCTTCCGGTACAGATCCGGGACGCCGCCGTCGCCTCGGCCATGTTCGCCGTCCCGGCCGCCGCCGCGCAGGCCGTCATCGCCTACTCCGGCCTGGAGATCGCCGAGGTGTGGCCGGGCCGGGCGATCTGCTCGCTGGCGTTCGTCCGCTACGCCGACGGCGACCTCGGGCCGTACCACGAGTTCGCCGTCGCGTTCCTCGTGCGCCCGCCCGGGACGCCGCCGCCGTCCGGCAGGCTCGGGCGGCTGCGCGGCATGCGGGACGTGGGCGCGTTCATCCACTGGCTCCCCGTGAACCAGGAGTTCACCCTGGAGTGCGGGCGCAGCATCTGGGGCTTCCCCAAGGAACTCACCGACATCCCGATGGACCTGGCCGGACGCGTCAAGCGGTGCGCCGTGCGGTCCGGCGGCCGCACCGCCATCGAGATCGCCGTGCGGCCCGGCGCGCCGATGCCGGGCGGCGCCGGAGCGCCCAAGGTGGACGCCTACTCGTGCCTGGACGGCGTCACCCGCCGGACGCCGTGGACGCTCACGCCGTCCGACGTCCGGATGCGCCCGGGCGGCGCCAAGGTCGTCTTGGGCGACCATCCGGTGGCCGAGGAACTGCGGGCTCTGGGCCTGGACCGGGCGCGCGCGCTGAGCAGCACCACGGTCGGGCACCTGTCGATGACCTTCGACCCGGCCGAGGAGGTGCGCCCGTGAGGCGGACGGCCCTGGTCGCCGGCGCGGCCCGCGGCGTCGGGGCGCTCGCGGCGCGCCGGCTCGCCGCGGCGGCGTGGGACGTCGTCGCCGTGGACACCGACGAGGTCGGGCTCGCGGCCACCGCGCTGCGCTCGCCGAACACCCACGTCCGCACCTGCGACGTCACCGACCCCGAGGACGTGGCGGACATCCTGGGCGTGACCGGGGCCGTGCACCGGCTCGTCATCGCCCCGCCGCCCGCCTACGCCCCATCGCCCGCCTACGCACCGCCCGGCGCGCCGGAAGCGCCGCTGGACGAGGTGATGCGGCGCGCGTTCCTCGGTCCCGCCGCCCTCGTGAGCGCGGCGCTTCCCGGGATGCTGGAGCGCGGCGCGGGCGAGGTGATCGTCATCGTGCCGTCCGGCGCGTCCCCCGCGACGGCCGCCGCGTCCGCCGCCGCCCGCGCCTACGTCGAGGCCCTCGCGGCCGAGCACCGCGGGCGCGGCGTCGCGTTCCGCTGCGCGAGCCCGCCCGCCGGCGTCCCCGACCGGCTCGTCCTCGACGAGATCGACCGGTCGCTGGCACGCCCCGGCGACGTGCACCTGGCGCCCGGCAGGAGGCCCGGGCCGCTGCGCCTCGCGCTGCGCCGCGCGCGCCCGCCCCGGGCGTCGGCGCCGCCGCGCTGAACGTGGGGGGGACCGCATAGGCTTGTCTCTTTCGCCCC
>NZ_JBEYYT010000625.1:0-4322 GCF_040645715.1 Spirillospora sp. NPDC046719
GGCCGCCGCCGCGCTGCGGCGCCGCCGGCTGGAGGCCGAGGCCGAGCGCGCCCGCCCGCTGGAGGCCGTCGACCGGATGCGCACCGCCCTGCTCAGCGCGGTCAGCCACGACCTGCGCACCCCGCTGTCGTCGGCCAAGGCCGCCGTCGAGAGCCTGCGCAACACCGAGATCGACTGGACCGAGGAGGAGCGCGCCGAACTCGCCGACACCGCGGGGGAGTCCCTCGACCGGCTGGACCGGCTCGTCGCCAACCTCCTCGACATGAGCCGGCTGCAGGCGGGCGTCCTCGGCATGGCCGCCCGCCCCCTCGCGCTCGACGAGGTCGTCCCGCGCGCCCTGGACGAGATCGGCGCCGCCGCCGAGCACGTCGGCGTCGCGATCCCCGGCGACCTGCCCGAGGCCGAGGCGGACCCGGCGCTGCTGGAGCGGGTGCTGGTCAACCTGATCTCCAACGCGCTGCGCTACCACCCGCCGGGCCCGCCCGTCCTGATCACGGCGGGGGCGCTGCGCGACCGCGTCGAGCTGCGGATCGCCGACCGCGGCCCCGGCATCCCGGCCGCCGACCGGGACCGCGTGTTCCAGCCGTTCCAGCGGCTGGACGACCGCGACAACCACGCCGGCGTCGGGCTCGGCCTCGCCCTCGCGCGCGGCCTCACCGAGGCGATGGGCGGGGAGCTGATCCCCGAGGACACCCCGGGCGGCGGGCTGACGATGATCGTCGTCCTGCCCGTCCGGGAGAAGGGAACGCCATGACGCGCGTGCTGGTGGTCGACGACGAACCGCAGATCCTGCGGGCGCTGCGCATCAACCTGCGCGCCCGCCGCTACGAGGTGGAGACCGCCGCGGACGGCACCACCGCGCTGCGCCGCGCCGCCGACTGGCACCCCGACCTGATCGTCCTGGACCTCGGGCTCCCCGACATCGAGGGCCTGGAGGTGATCCACGGGCTGCGCGGCTGGACCCGCACCCCGATCATCGTGCTGTCCGGCCGCGCGGGCAGCCGGGACAAGGTCGAGGCGCTGGAGGCGGGCGCCGACGACTACGTCACCAAGCCGTTCACCATCGAGGAGCTGATCGCCCGGATCCGCGCCGTCGGCCGCCGCGCCGCGCCCGGGGAGGACGCGCCCGTCGCCGCCGTCGGCGCGCACACCGTCGACCTCGCCGCCAAGACCATCACCGCGGCCGACGGCGCCGCCGTCCGGCTCACCCCGACCGAATGGCACCTGCTGGAGATCCTGCTGCGCAACCCCGGCAGGCTCATCAGCCAGGGCCAGCTGCTCACCGAGGTGTGGGGCCCGTCGTACACCCGCGAGACGCACTACCTGCGGCAGTACATGGCCCAGCTGCGCCGCAAGCTGGAGCCCGATCCGACCCGTCCCCGCCACCTGCTCACCGAACCCGGCATGGGGTACCGCTACCAACCGTGACCCGCCGCCGCGTCCGGCCGTCCCCGGGCCCGGAAATCCCGCCGTATCCAGGGATTTCGGCGGTCACGCTGGGCTAGCCTGAGCGCACGAAAGCCGCAATGGAGGCAGGGCGCATGAATCGCAGCGAGTTGGTCAAGGCCGTGGCGGAGCGGGCGGGCGGCGAGGAGGTGGTCGCGCGCCGGCACGTCGACGCCCTGTTCGAGGCGGTGATGGAGGCGGTGTCCGCCGGGGAGCGCGTCGTCGTCACCGGTTTCGGGGCGTTCGACCGCTCCTCCCGCCCGGCGCGCAGCGCCCGCAACCCGCGCACCGGGGCGCCCGTGGAGGTGCCCGCCGCGCTCGTCCCGACGTTCCGGTTCGGGCAGACCTTCCGCAACCGCGTCGCCCAGAGCGCCGACGCCGCGCCGGCCGAGGCCGTGTTCACCGAGACCGTGCTCACCGAGGCCGTGCCTGCCGACGCGGCGACGGCCGACGCGGCGCCCGCCGACGGCGCCGCCGTCCGGACGAAGAAGCCCAAGAAGGGCAAGAAGGCCGCCGCCAAGAAGGCCCTGGACAAGGCGCCGGAGAAGGCGCCGAAGAAGGGCAAGAAGGCGGCCGCGGCCGACTCCGCGCCGAAGAAGAAGAGCGGAAAGGCCAAGGCGAGGGCCAAGAGCGGGAAGTAGGCGCCCTCCCGTCACACCATGTACTGGTCGTGGCGGTGGTAGAGCTCCGTCCATTCCTCGTCGCTGAGCTCGCGGCCGGTCGCGGCGATCTCGGCGAGTTCCTCGAAGTACCCCTCGCGCGGCGCGCCCGGCGTGAAGAGCAGGAGCATCGAGGCCGGCTCGCCCGACTCGTTGCGGAAGCCGTGCACGCCGCCTTCGGGGACGAACAGGAAGTCGCCCGGCGCGGTGTCTCGCCAGCCCGTCCCGTCGTGCAGCCGGACGGTCCCGGACAGGATGTAGAACGACTCGGTCATCGTGCGGTGGAAGTGCGGGTCCGGGCCCGACGGCCGGGGACCCATCTCCCACCGGTACAGCCCGAACGCCCCGCCGGTGGAACCGCCCGTGCCGAGGTAGTGCACCCGCGTCCCGGTGGGGACGCCCTGCGCGTCGAGCGGCCCCATGCGGAGGTCCGGCGGGGCGTCGCCGGGCCGCAGCGTCGCGCTGACCTCACCGGCGTCGCCGAGATAGCGGGGCTCGGGGTAGGACATCGGCGCTCCTGTTCCTCGCGCGGTGGACGGCGTGCCACGACCCTAGCCGAAAAGGATCATGGTCCGGCCGGGCAACCATCGGGGCGGGCCGGCCGGTAGATGTCGGAGGAGGATCTACCTGGAGGTCGGATGCGGGAGCGACCGGACTACGCGGCGTACGTGACGGAGCGGTCGCCGCGGCTGCTCAGAACGGCCTATCTGCTGTGCCGCGACTGGGCGCAGGCGGAGGACCTGCTGCAGACGGCCCTGGTCAAGGCGTGGCGGGCGTGGCGGCGGGTCGGGGACAACCCCGATCCGTACGTGTACCGGATCCTCGTCAACACGCACGCGTCGTGGGCGAAGCGGCGCTGGCGCGGCGAGCGGCCCACGGAGCGGCCGCCGGACGGGCCCGACCCGGCCGACGGCATCGGCGCCGCCGAGGACAAGGCCGTGCTCTGGGCCGCGCTCGGCCGGCTCCCGCAGCGGCAGCGCGCCACGGTGGTGCTGCGCTTCTTCGAGGACCTGTCCGAGCCGCAGGTCGCCGCGATCCTCGGCTGCTCGGTCGGGACCGTGAAGAGCCAGACCAGCAAGGCCCTCGCCAAGCTCCGCATCGATCCGGGCATCCTGGCCGCCGCGCCGCGGGGAGGGGAGTGACATGGCCTACGAACTGAAGGACCTGACGGAGGTCATGGAGGCCGAGAGCGCCGGCGGCGTCCCCTCGCCGGACCTGCTGGACGGCGTCCGCCGCCGCGTCCGGCGCGGCGACCGGCGCCGCGCCGCCGCCGGGGCCCTCGGCGTGCTGCTGGTGGCCGGGGCGGTCTTCGGGGCCGTCCAGCGGCAGGACGGCCCCGGTCCGCACGAGCGGCAGGTGCTGTCGCCGACGATGGAGGGCGTGACCAACGGCGCCTTCCCGAAGAGCCGCTCGGTGGAGGGGCTCAAGCCGGTGAAGGAGGTGCGGTTCTCCGAGTTCGGGCGGATGGCGCGGGTCACCTTCACCCCGACCGGCCCCTTCACCATGTACACGGCCCGCTGCGAGCGCGACGCCACGTGGTACGACGTGACGCGCGCGGAGACGGCGAGCAGCGCCTGCGGCGGCGAGATCTACCTGTCCACCAAGCCGGGCGTCCCGGTCACCGTCGAGACGACGGCCCTGCCGGTACCGATGGCGAAGGATCTGGGCGACGCGCCCACGCCCGCCTCCCTCGCCCGGTTCCTGGCCGCGCACGACCCGGTGCCGGGCGCCTGGAGCCTGCGGGCTTACAGCGGGCCGTGCGCGTCCGACACCTGCAGGATGATGAAGGACCCGTCCTCCGCCTCCCCGCCCGCGCAGCCGCCGCTGACGGGGCTGAAGGAACTGGGCCGGGCGGCCGGCATCGCCGACGGCATCAGCCGTACGGTGCCGCTCAAGGAACGCGGCAAGACGCTGCGGCTGCGGGTGACGTGCCTGGACGGCGCGGCGACCGCCGTGATGCGGATCGCCGGGCGTGAGAAGGCCGTCGACTGCGAGATCGGCGAGTCCCAGGGCGTCGTCTGGGACCAGGACGCGGGGACCGGCACGGACGGGATCGGGATCGCCGTGCTGCCGGCGGCGGCGGGCGCGGCGAGCGGCATCGGCGGCGCGCCGCTGGCGGCGGCGATGAAGGGTGTGGAACCGGTCGGGAGGTGGACGCTGGAGGTCTACGCCCGCTGAGGGCGGGGCCGGGGGGCGGTGGCGGCGGGGAGGGGGTCC
>NZ_JBEYYT010000626.1:0-4290 GCF_040645715.1 Spirillospora sp. NPDC046719
CGCCGCCCCTCCTCAAGGGGGCGGCGCCCGGGCGCGTCCGGAGCGTCTCGTACATTGAGGGCGCCCTGTCCCCCTGCCGAAGGACGCCGGGATGAACGACGAGATGCGCGGGAACGTCGCCGCGTTCGAGCAGACGGTCCGCTCCTCGCTCGCGCTGGCCGCGACGCTCGGCGCGGCGGAGTGGGACCGCCCGACCGACTGCCCGGGCTGGACGGTCAAGGACCAGTTCTCCCACCTGGTCTCGGTGGAGGCGTCGCTGCTCGGCGACCCGGTCCCCGAGGTCGAGGTCCCCGAGTTCGACCACATCCGCAACGACTTCGCGCGGTACCTGGAGGCCGGTGTGCACGCGCGGCGGTCCGTTCCGGGGCCGCAGGTGGCGGCGGAGCTGGCGGACGTGCTGGAGCGCCGCCTCGCCCAGTTGCCGGGCCTGGACCCGGACGAGCCGACGACGCTCCCGAACGGGAAGCAGGGCACGTACGCGCTGTTCATGCGGTTCCGCGCGATGGACTGCTGGACGCACGAGCAGGACGTGCGCCGCGCGGTCGGCCGTCCGGGCAACCTGGACGCGCCGGCGGCGGGCTGCTTCTGGGACATCCTCGCCCAGGGCCTGCCGCTCGTCGTGGCGCGCAAGGCGGGGGCGGAGCCGGGGCAGTCGGTGCTGTTCCGGATCAGCGGGCCGGTTGAGCGCCGGGTGGCCGTCGTGGTGGACGGCGACGGGCGCGGCGGGTTCGCCGGCGAGGTGCCGGACGACGCGACGGCCGAGTTGGACATGGAGTGGGAGTGCTACGTGCGGCTCACCGCGGGACGGTGCGGGCCGGACGCGGTGGAGGTGCGGGCCAAGGGGGACACGGAGCTCGCCGGACGGGTGCTCGCCGGCATGGCCCTGACCCCGTGAGGCGCCCCGGCGGGCGGTAGCCGGATCCGGCCACGGGCGGCCGGGACGGCTTTACATCCCGATCGTGCCAGTGAATGCTGGCATGATCGTGTTCCCGCTCGGGAGGAGACCGCCCGTGAGAACCGCGCTCGCCCGCCGCACCGCGCCGCTCGCGCTCGCCGCCGCCGTCGTCACCGGCACGGCCGCCGGGACGTCCGGCACCGCGCTGGCCGCCGCGCCGCCCGGCGCCTGGACCTCCACCGAGGTCACCGGCCTGACGGCCCCCGCGCTCTACGGGGTCACGGCGCCCGACCGCGGGCACGCCTGGGCCGTCGGCACGCAGTCGTCCTCGTCCGCCCCGCTGATCCTGAGCTACCGGCACGGCGCCTGGACGCCGCAGGCCGCGCCCGCCGGAACGGCCCCCGAACTGGTGGACGTCGCGTCCGGCGGGCCGTCCAACGTGTGGGCCGTCGGGCAGGGCGGCGGCGCCGCCACGGCGAAGTCGCTGCACTGGAACGGCCGCGCGTGGAAGGCCGTCGACTACCCGCGTCCGCAGCCGATGGCCGTTTCGGTCGACTCCCGAGGCAAGGCGTGGTCGATCGGCTCCAACACCGACGGCAGCGGCGCCGCCGTCTTCCGCCGCACCGGCGGAACCTGGGCGGACAAGGGGCTCTCGCTCGCGGGCGGGGGGATGCTGGACGCGCTGGCCGCGCGCACACCGAAGGACGTCTGGGCCGGTGGCCTGGGCCCGTCCGGCGACGGCCTGTGGCACTACGACGGGACAGGCTGGACGCAGATGGACATCCCCGGCGACTGGCCCCAGTGGGTGCTGCAGATCGTCGCGCTGTCGCCGGACGACGTCTGGTTCTACACGATCCCGCAGGACCCGCTGTTCTCCGGCCCGGACCTCGTCCACTGGGACGGGACCGCGTTCACCGTGACGAAGACGCCGTCGCCGTACGAGCAGGTCCGCCCCTTCGCGCAGGACGTCGGGTTCCTCGGCGACATCGCGTCCGACGGGCGGGGCGGCGTTTGGCTGCAGGACAGCCGCACGGCCTACTACCGGCACTTCGACGGGACGGCCTGGACGAGCGTGCCCCGCCCCGCCAACGACCTCGGCGGCTGGCCGCCGGTCTACGACCTCGCGCAGGTCGGCCGCACCGCGTCGGTGTGGGGCGTCGGGCCCGGCGCCGGGGACCGCCTGCTGATCGACCGGTTCCGCTGACCCGCGCGCGCCTCACCTAGCGGTCGGGCCCTCGCTTCCGCGGGCCCCGGCTGGGAGGATCTCCACAAGCCGCCCGCGCGGCCTCGCCGCCCCCTGACCCCCGAACCACCCCCGGAGGTTCGCCCATGGCGAAGATCATCGATCACGGTACCTGGCAGCTGACGCCGGCGGACGAGGGGCTGCACGAGCCCGGGTCCGAGGTGCTGTGGAACGAGTCCTACTACTTCGACTTCGCCGCCCCGGACGGGTCCGTCGCCGGGTACGTGCGGCTCGGCCTGTACCCGAACTGGGACCGCGCCTGGTACTGGGCGTGCGTGACCGGGAAGGACCGCCCGCTCGTCCTGATCGCCGACAACGACGCGCCGCTGCCGAAGCCGGGCACCACCGACGTCCGGACCGGTGCGTACGAGGCGACGCAGACCATCGCCGAGCCGTTCGGCCCGGTGCGGATCGGGCTGGACGGCGAGGGCGCCGTCCTGCCCGACCCCACCGCCGCGTACGGCGACACGTCCGGGGCGGAGACGACGCGCCTACGGTTCGACCTGCGATGGGACACCGTCAGCGGCGTCTACCCCTACAAGGACATCCCGCGCTACGAGATCCCGTGCACGGTCTCCGGCACCGTCACGGTCGGGGACGAGACCCTCGCCGTCGACGCGCCCGGCGAGCGCGACCACAGCTGGGGCGAGCGCGACTGGTGGAAGACGTCGTGGCTCTGGTCGTCCGGGCGCCTCGGCGACGGCACGTTCTTCCACTGCATGCAGGCCAACATCGGGTTCGCGATCCCGTGGCCGTCGTTCCTCGTGCCGCCGGGCGGCGAGATCGCGCACCGCGACGGCTTCTCCGCCGAGACCCGCTTTGCGGCGGACGAGCTGCCGGAGTCGTCGCACCTGCGGGTGCCGGGCGTCCCGATGACCGCGACGCCGCTGGCGTTCGCGCCCGTCGCGGTCGTCTCGCCGGACGGCCGGACCGCGCGTTTCCCGCGCGCGCTCTGCCGCTTCGAGGCCGAGGACGGCCGCACCGGCCACGGCTGGACGGAATGGCACCAGCCGCCCGGCTGGCAGGACCACGGCTGGTCGTACCTCGCGGAAGGCGGCGAGCGATGACCGGGCCGGTCGCGGGCGGCGCCGGCCTGACCGCGTCCTGGCTGACAGAGGCGCTCGCGCGCGACCTGGACGGCGCGGCGGTCACCGCGGTCGGCGCCGAGCCGGTCGGCACCGGCCAGGTCTCCGACAGCCTGCGCCTGAGCCTCACCTACGACGGCCCCGTCGGGCTGCCCGCCACGATGATCGCGAAAGTCCCGGCGGCGGACGAGGCGAGCCGCGCGGCGGCCCGCGCGATCCGCACCTACGAGGTGGAGGCGAGCTTCTACGCGGGCGTCGCGGACGGCCTCGACGCCAGCGTGCCCGCCTGCTACTTCTCCGCCTACGAGCCGGAGAAGGACGAGTACGTCGTCCTCTTGCAGGACCTCGCGCCCGCCCGGGCGGGCGACCAGCTCGCGGGCGTCTCGCCGGACGAGGCCGCCGCCGCGGTCGACGAGATGGCCGCGCTCCACGCCGCCGGCTGGAACGATCCCGACCTCGCCGCGCTGCCCTGGCTCAACCGGCACAGCGCGGAGGCCGCCGAGTTCACCACCGCGATGGTGACCGGGCTGTACCAGGGCTTCAAGGAACGGTACGCGGACCGGCTGGAACCCGAGGTCATCGGCCTGATCGAGGACTTCCTGCCGTCGCTGGGCGGGTACCTCGCCGCGCGGGACGGCGCGTCCACCCTCATGCACGGCGACTTCCGCGCCGACAACCTGCTGTTCGGCGGGCCGCGCCCGGTCGTGCTGGACTGGCAGACCTGCGCCTACGGGCCGGGCGCCGCCGACCTGGCGTACTTCCTCGGCTCCAGCCTGCCCGTCGAGGCCCGCCGCGCGCACGAGCGCGCGCTCGTCCGCCGCTACCACGCCGCCCTCACCGGGCGCGGCGTGGACCTGGCCTGGGACGACTGCTGGGACGGCTACCGCCGGCACGCGTTCCAGGGGATCGTCATGGCGATCGGCGCGTCGATGCTCGTCGAACGCACCGACCGGGGCGACGAGATGTTCTGCACGATGACCACGAGGCACGCCCACCACGCCCTCGACCTCGACGCCGCGTCACTGCTGCCGTGACCGCCGCCGTGGCGCCCCGCGTCCGGGGGCGCC
>NZ_JBEYYT010000627.1:0-4278 GCF_040645715.1 Spirillospora sp. NPDC046719
GCAAACCCCCCCAAAATCAACAACGGACCAGGTCAGCCCTGGTCCGTTGCCGTCGGGGGGGATCGAACGGCCCCGCGCGGGGGCCGTTCACATGATCGTCAGGGGCGTCCCGCGCCGTAGAAGTTCGACGTGTAGTAGCCCGACAGAGAGCTGATCTTCACCACGTCGCCGGTGTGCGGGGCGTGGATGAACTTCCCGCCGCCGACGTACATGCCGACGTGCGAGAGCCCGCTGAAGAACACCAGGTCACCGGGCTGCAGGTCGCTCTGGGAGACGTGCTTGACGGCCGCCCACTGGGAGTTGGTGGTGCGGGTGATGTTGACGCCCGCGGCCTCCCAGGCCCGCATCGTCAGGCCCGAGCAGTCGTAGGAGCCCGGACCGGTCGCGCCGTAGGAGTACGGCTTGCCGAGCTGGGCGTAGGCGAAGTTGAGCGCCGTCCGGGCCGAGCCGCTGGCCGGGCCGTTGTAGCTGCCGCCCGTCCCGCCGCTCGAACCGCCGCTGGAGGCGCCGCCGCCGGTCTGCTGGACCAGCTTCTTGGCCTCCCGGACCTTCTTGTCGAGGTCCTTCTTGGCCTTGGCGAGCTCGTCGTGCTTGGTCTTGACGTCGTTGTAGGCGCTCTGCGCCTGGGCCTGCTCGCGGCGCAGCCGCTGCGCGGTCGCCAGGAACTGGGTGAGCTGGGAGCTGCGCTGCTCGGAAAGCTGGGTGAAGACCGCCGCCTGGTCGAGGACGGACTGCGGGTCGCCGCTGCCGACGAAGCCGGTGACGTCCGTGGAGTCGCCGTTCTTGTAGGCGTCCGCGGCCATCTGGGCGATCGCCGAGCGCTGCTTGTCGAAGGAGGCCTGCTCCTCCGCCGACGCCTTCTTGGCGGCGGCCAGCTTCTTCTGGGCGATCTTCAGCTTCTCGGTGTTCTGGTTGTACTGCTCGACCTTCTTGTCCATCTCCTCGTTGAGCTGGTCGAGCTTCTTCTGCGCCTGCGCGTGCGTGGGCTTCGGCTTGGCGTGCGCCACCACGGGCGGGAACGCGAAGGACGCGGTCGCCGCCAAGCACGCGGTGACCGCCAGGCGGCGGGTGACCCCTATCCCCGTCGAGCCGGCTCTCCGGTCGCGCGAGCGCGCTGGTTCCCCGATGAGATCGTTGGTCACGGTCCGATTCGCCCCTCTCGTCCACTACGTCAGCGGACGACATTAGCGAGGGGCCACAACCGTCACAACTAATTCGTCACTATCTGATTGACTTCAACCCTATTTGCACACATTCCGTGTCGGCAAGATCACGGAGCGCACG
Organism: Spirillospora sp. NPDC046719; assembly: GCF_040645715.1. NCBI lineage: Bacteria > Bacillati > Actinomycetota > Actinomycetes > Streptosporangiales > Thermomonosporaceae > Spirillospora > Spirillospora sp. NPDC046719. The sequence goes on from NZ_JBEYYT010000627.1 coordinate 1,285, forward strand.
ATCAAGGCGGTGAAATGGTGAGATTCTCCCAGAATGTCGGAGTCTTTGCGGTTCACGACCGGCCCAGCCGCCGCAGCAGCAGCGTGGACGGGCAGGGCCGCGCGTTCGCGCGCCGCGCCGCGTCCGCCACCTCCCGGTCGGAGGAGACCACCACCACCGCCCGGCCGTCCGGCTCCGCCCGCACCAGCTCGCCGATCAGCTCGTCGGCCGTCTGCCCCGGCCGGCTGAACAGCACCCGCACCCCGCGCGGCGCGGAGATCGCCACCGGCGCGTCCAGCTCCGCGCCGTCGAACACGCACGTCACCTCGGCGCGCGTCTGCGCCGCGAGCCCGCCGAGCCCCGACAGCAGCCGCGTCCGCTGGTCCGACAGCGGCAGCTCCCCGTAGCCCGTCTTCGTCACGTTGTAGCCGTCCACCACCAGATGGACCTGCGGTAGCGTCAGCAGCCGGTCCAGCAGCTGCGGGTCGCTGTCCGACAGCGCGCGCCCCGGCAGCGTCCGGTGCGCCAGCCGGTCCGGCTCCAGCGCGCCCACCGCGTCCGCCGGCCGCGCGATCGTCGACGGCAGCGCCAGCTCCCGCCGCACCCCCTGTGCCGCGTCCACCAGCGCGTCCAGCAGCAGCCGCAGCCGCATGTCGTCGACGTTGCGGCCCTCCCGCGCCGCCCGCTTGGCCGCCTCCGCCGCCGCCTCCGCCTGCGCCGCCCGCGACCGCAGCTTGCGCAGCTCCTTGTCGGCCGCCGCGGACATCTCCCGCGCCGCCGCCAGCTCCCGGTCCGTCTCCGCCGCGAGCGTCTCCGCCCGCTCCTGCGCCGCCCGGTACCGCGTCCGCGCGTCGTGCAGCTTGCGCCGCAGCTCGGCGACCTCCGCCTTGGTGTCGCGCAGCTCCGCCCGCAGCTTGTCGACCTCCGACGCGCGCGCCGACCGGGCCGCGGCCAGCTCCTCCTTCAGCGCCGCGACGCGCCGCTCGGCGGCCTCCTCCTCCGACGCCGTCGCCGACCGCTCCAGCTCCGCGCGCGCCGCCTCGACCAGCTCCGTCCAGCCGTCCGGGCGCAGCAGGTAGGCCACCACCGCGACCCGCACCGGGTCCGCCGCCGGCGGGACGCGGCCGCCCTCGACCGCCTCGACCAGGTCCGGCTGCGCCTCCCGCAGCGGCTCCGCCACCCGGCCCCGGAAGTCCGGATCCTTCTCCAGCACCGCGGCGATGTGCTGCCCGGCCAGCTTGGCCCGCTTGCGCCGCTCGAACCGCGCGAACCGGCGCAGCGGCACCGGCACCTCGTCCGGCGGCAGCGCGCCGATCAGCTCCGCGGCGGCCTCCACCACGCTCAACCGGACGGCCTCCGGCAGCGGCCCTGCCAGTCGCCGTCCGGGCTCCGGGCCGCCGGGGCTCGCTTCGGGGCCGCTGTCGATGATCCCGCTCCTTCCGGGCTGCGCCGCCGGTGGGCTGTCTCTTCCCGAGCACCACGCACCCTAACCAGCACGAACGTGGCATCGGACGGAACGCGCCAAGCTCCCCCTCGACGTCCCCCGCGGCCCCCGCCCGGCGGGACGCGCCGGCGCGCCCCCAACCCTAGCGGCCCGGCCTTCTGTCGGTGGCGTCCTCTACGGTCGCGGGCATGACGGCTGCGCACGAGGTCCAGGGGCAGATCCGGGCGGTCCAGGGCACCCTGGACGACCTCGGCACCCCCCTGGCGGAGGTCACCTTCGTGGTGGTCGACCTGGAGACCACGGGCGGCTCGGCGGCCGACTCCGCCATCACCGAGATCGGCGCGGTCAAGGTGCGCGGCGGCGTGGAACTCGGCGAGCTCGGCACCCTCGTCGACCCCGGCGGCCCGATCCCGCCGTTCATCACCGCGCTGACCGGCATCACCACGGCGATGGTCACCGCCGCACCCCGGATGGACGCGGTCCTCCCCGCGTTCCTGGAGTTCGCCCGCGGCTGCGTGCTCGTCGCGCACAACGCCCCGTTCGACATCGGCTTCCTCAAGGCCGCCTGCGCCGCCCAGGGGTACGCCTGGCCCGCGTTCCCCGTCGTCGACACCGTCGACCTCGCCCGCCGCGTCCTCGGCAAGGACGAGGTGCCCAACTGCAAGCTCGGCACCCTCGCCCGGTTCTTCCGCACCCGCACCGAGCCGACGCACCGCGCCCTCGCCGACGCCCGCGCCACCGTCGAGGTCCTGCACGGCCTCATCGAGCGGCTCGGCTCCTTCGGCGTCACCTCCCTGGAGGAGCTGCGCGGCTTCGCCAAGGCGCCCACCCCCGAGCAGCGCCGCAAGCGCCACCTCGCCGACGACGTGCCGAGCGCGCCCGGCGTCTACCTGTTCGAGGACGCCGCCGGAGAGATCCTCTACGTCGGCAAGAGCGGCGACCTGCGCTCCCGCGTGCGCAGCTACTTCACCGGCTCGGAGACCCGCTGGCGCGTCCGCGAGATGGTCGGCCTCGCCGAGCGCGTCCGCACCATCGTCTGCGCCACCGGCCTGGAGGCCGAGGTCCGCGAGCTGCGGCTCATCGCCGAGCACAAGCCCCGCTACAACCGCCGCTCCAAGTTCCCCGAGCGCGCCATCTGGCTGAAGCTGACCGCCGAGCCGTTCCCGCGGCTGTCGATCGTCCGGGAGTGCCGCGACGACGGCGCCCGGTACTTCGGCCCCATCTCGTCCCGGCGGCAGGCCGAGGAGGCCCGCGCCGCGCTGCACGAGGCCGTCCCGCTGCGCCAGTGCACCCAGCGGCTCACCGTCCGGCTCATCGAGCGCGGCCGCGCCCGCACCTGCGCGCTCGCCGACCTCGGCCGCTGCGGCGCCCCCTGCGACGGCCGCGAGTCGCCCGACGCCTACGCCGTGCACGCCGAGACCGCCCGCGCGATCATGGAGGGCGACGTGCGGCCCGTCGTGGCCGCCGCGCAGGTCCGCATCGACCGGCTCGCGTCCGAACTGCGGTACGAGGAGGCCGCCGCGCAGCGCGACCGGCTCGCCGCGTTCGTCCGCGCCGCCGCCCGCGGCCAG
>NZ_JBEYYT010000628.1:0-4277 GCF_040645715.1 Spirillospora sp. NPDC046719
CCCAGCCCGTGCGGCCGGCCCTTTTGCGAACTCCCATGGTGATCCACTCGCCTGCCCGTGGCCGGAGGCGGCGGGCGGGCCCCGGTCAAGCATTGGCGGGCTTTCAGTTGCTATTGGCGGAGCGTTAATAGCGTGTTACAAGTAACTCAACACTTATGCAGCGCCCGGTCGGGGGCGCGGGGCGCCCTGCGGGCTCCGGACGAACCGGAGCGCCAGAGGAGGTCACCATGGGTGAGAGCACGCGCAGAAGGTTCCTGCGCGACGCCGGACTGGTGGGCGCGGCCACGGCCGGAGCGCTGGCGATGGGACCCGCGCCCGCGCGGGCCGCGGGCGGGAAGCGGGTCGCGGTGCTCGGCGGCGGCGTCGCCGGGCTGAGCGCGGCCCACGAACTGGCCGAACGGGGCTTCCAGGTCGACGTCTACGAGCGCACGGCCCTCGGCGGGAAGGCGCGCAGCATCTTCCCGCCCGGCACCGGGACGGGCGGGCGCCTCGACCTGCCGGGCGAGCACGGGTTCCGGTTCTTCCCCGGCTTCTACTTCAACCTGACCGACAACATGCGCCGGACGCCGTTCCCGGGCAACAAGAACGGATGCTGGGACAACCTCGTCCGCGCCGACGCGTACATGATGTCGCGGCAGGGGCGGCCCGACCTGACCATCCCGTTCCCGTTCCCGCTGCCGCCGAACTCCAGCATCTACGACAAGGCCGGCTTCCTGGCGACGATCCAGTCCGGGCTGCAGACCGTCGCGAAGCTGTCGCTCACCGAGGCGGCGTTCGCCGCGCAGAAACTGCTCGTCTACGTCACGAGCTGCGACGCCCGCAAGCTCGGGCAGTGGGAGAACATCACCTGGTCGGACTACATCCGCGCCGACCGGTTCTCCGACGAGTACAACAAGTTCATCGCCGACGGGACGATCCGCAACCTGGCCGCGACCAAGTCCAAGGACGCCAGCACCCACTCGATCGCCAAGGTCGGCGAGGCGACGGTGTGGAGCATCCTCGACCTCGGCAACGAGCCCGGCGGGACCGTCGACCGGGTGCTGGACGGGTCGACGTCCGAGATGTGGCTCGACCCGTGGATCGCGTACCTGAAGAGCCTCGGCGTCACCTTCCACGTCGGCTACAACGTCGACTCGCTGCGGATCTCCGGCGGCGCCGTCACCGGCGCCGGGGTGACCGCGAACGGGAGTTCCAGCACGGTCGCGGCCGACTGGTACATCGTCTCGATGCCGTGCGAGCGGGCCGTGGAACTGCTGAGCGACGACGTCCTCAAGGCCGATCCGACGCTCGCCGGGATCAAGGGCCTGCGCACGGACTGGATGACCGGCCTGCAGTTCTTCCTGAAGAAGAAGCTGCCGCTGGCGCCCGGCCACGTCAACTACGGCGACTCCGCGTGGGCGGTCACGTCCATCAGCCAGGAGCAGTTCTGGAAGCGGGACTTCTCCACCTACGGGGACGGCACCGTGCAGGACTGCCTGTCGTCCATCATCTCCGACTGGTTCACGCCCGGCACGTTCAACAAGAAGAAGGCGAGCGAGTGCACGCCCGCGGAGATCGCCGCGGAGACGTGGGCGGAGATCAAGGCGCACCTCAACGACACCGGGACCGTCCTCACCGACGACATGCTGCACTCCTGGTTCCTGGACCCGGCGATCGTCCGCAGCGGCAGCGGCGTCACCAACGACACGCCGCTGTTCATCCAGCAGCCCGGCTCGTGGAAGCTGCGCCCGGACTCCAAGACGAAGATCCCGAACCTGTTCCTCGCCGGGGACTGGGTGAAGACGCCGATCAACGTGACGACGATGGAGGGCGCCAACCAGGGCGGGCGGCAGGCGGTCAACGCGCTGCTGGACGCGGCCGGGTCGAACGCCTCGCGCTGCTCCGTGCACGAGCTGTACGAGTCGCCGCTGTGGACGCTGTTCAAGGCGAACGACAAGGTCCGCTACGCGCTGGGCCTGCCGCACGAGTTCGACGTCCTCGACCCGCGCTGGCCCTAGCCGAGTGACCGGCGCGCCACCAGCGCCGCGTTGAGCAGCTGCAGGTCGGTCGGGCGGGCCGGGTCGAGCCCGGTCAGCTCGCAGATCCGGCGGACGCGGTAGGCGACCGTGTTCGGGTGGACGTGCAGGGCCGCCGCGGTGGCGCGGCGGTCCAGGTCGTCCGCCAGGTAGCGGCGCAGCGTGTGCAGCAGCTCGGGCTTGCGGTCGAGCGGCTCCAGCAGCCCGGCGAGCAGGGCGAGCGCGCCGCTCGGCCGGCTGAGCTGGTAGTCGAGCAGGACGTCGGCGAGCCGGTACAGGCCGGGCGGGCGGCCCGTCCCGCGGACGAGGTCGATGATCTCGGCGGTCTGGGTGACGGCGGCGGGGATCCCGGACGGCCCGGTGATCTCCGCCGCCGCGGTGACGCGGGTGTCGGCGGCCTTCCCGGCCCGTGCGACGAGGTCGTGCACCAGGTCCCAGGACGGTGGCGCGGCGAACGGCAGCAGCGCCGTGCCGCCGGACGCGTCGAGCGCGGTGAGGGCGGGCTCGCCGGCGAACCGGTCCAGCACCGTCCGGACGCGGCGGATCTTGCGGCGGGCGGCGACCCGGGCGCGCTGGCCGGTGCCGCGCTCGTCGGGCGTCCGGCTGAACGCGAGCGTGAGGACCGCGTACCGGGCGGCGGGGCGCAGGCCGGTCCGGCGGACGATCAGGTCGAGCGGCTCCCCGGCGAGCAGCGCGGTCATCAGGGCGTGCCGCCCGCCCTGCTCCTGGCTGTCGAGGACCTGCCGGACCTCCAGGTAGGAGCCGCTGACGGCGGTGGTCAGCCGCGCCTGGAAGTCGACGAAGTAGCCGAGCGCCTCCTGCAGGTCGGGAAGGTCGGACGGCCGGGCGCCGGCGGCCAGCTCGTCCCAGGCCATCGCCGAGCCGATCCGGTAGGCGGTGAGGATCGCCTCCAGCGGGACGCCCTCCTCGGCGCGCAGCGCGGCCGAGTCGCGCTGCCGCCCGAACTCGCCGGCGGCGGCGGGGCGGCGGCGCTCCAGCACGTCCGCGAACTGGCGGAGGCTGTGCTGGACGATCCCGGCGATGTCCCCGGCGATCTCCTCCTGCGGCAGCTCGGCGTAGACGGGCAGCTCGTCCAGCAGCCGGGCGAGGACGCGGCGGGTCAGCTCCGGCGCGCGCGCCCGCAGATGGGCGGCCAGCGGCCGCCCGCCCATGCACAGCGCCCTCTCGGCAGTGCCCGAAGGCGGCCCGTCCAGGCCCGAAGGCGGCCCGGCCGTGCTCAGCGACCCCTTGTTGTCCTCCGGCACAACGGCTCCCGGGAAACTCTGCGCCCGCACCAATTGAACGGTGTGTCAAAAGTCTGGACGATCACGGCGACATCGTCCATGACGGCCAGGGAGCGAAGTGATGAAGCGTCTGTTCGGCGGCGTCGTCGGCTCGATCGTGGCGGCGGCCGCGGCCCTGGCGGTCGCCGGGCCCGCGCACGCGGCGGCGGGGCGGTACGTCGCGCTGGGCGACTCGATGGCGTCCGGGCCCCTCATCCCGGACATCACCGGCAACGTCGGCTGCGGCCGGTCCACTCACAACTACGCGCACGACCTGGCCTCCGCGATGGGCCTGAACCTGGCGGACGTGACGTGCAGCGGCGCGTCCACCAAGCACATGACGCAGTCGCAGGACACCAGCGTCGGGGGCGTCGACACCGGGACCGTCCCGCCGCAGTTCGACGCGCTGACCGCGGACACCTCGCTGGTCACGCTGACGATCGGCGGCAACGACGTCGGCCTCGTCGGCGTCGCGCAGAACTGCGCCACCCTCGACCCGACGGCGACGCCCTGCAAGGGGACGTACGAGGCGCAGGTCGCGCAGCGCACGGCGGAGTTCGAGCCGAAGCTGTCGGCGGTGCTCGACGGCATCCGGCAGCGGTCCCCGAACGCCCGGATCGTCGTCACCGGCTACGGCCTCTACATCAAGCCGAACGGCTGCTGGCCGGTGCAGCCCGTGCTGCCCACCGACGCGAACTTCCTGCAGGGCTCCGTCAACGCCATGAACGCGGTCATCAAGCGGCAGACCGAGGCGCACGGCGACACCTACATCGACCTCGTGACGCCGAGCGCCGGGCACGACTCGTGCCAGTCGGCGTCCAAGCGGTGGCTCGAAGGGTACGTCCCGGTGCACGCGGCGGCGCCGCTGCACCCGAATGCGTCCGGTGAGGCCGCCTACGCCTCCGTCATCCGCGGCGTGATCGACGCTTCCTGAAGACGGCCGCCTCTAAAACGGCAGGGCGCCGCGTTCGGCGACGCG
>NZ_JBEYYT010000629.1:0-4271 GCF_040645715.1 Spirillospora sp. NPDC046719
GCGGGGGGCGGGCCGGCCGCCGCCCCGCCGCCGCCCGCGCCGCCGCAGCCCCGCCGCATCGGGCTGTGGGGCGCGCCGACCTGCGGGAAGACCACGTTCCTCGCGGCGCTGCGGATCGCAGCCGAGGAGGGCGGGCACGACGTCCGGCTCGTCGGCTGCAACCGCGCGTCCACCGAGTTCCTCGCCGACACCACCCGGCAGCTGAAGATCGAGCGCCGGTTCGTCCCGGCGACCCGGGAGCTGCCGCCCAACCTCGCCTGGCAGCTGCACGGCACGCAGATCAAGAAGGTGCGCCCGGAGACCGGGAAGCTCCGCTTCAAGCGGCGACGGCCCGTCCCGTACACGGTGACGCTGGACATGATGGACGCCCCAGGCGGCATGTTCAGCAGCCGCCCGGAGGACCGCGCCGCCCGCGAGCCGTCGTCCGGGCTGCGGTTCAGCAGCTCCGCCGGCGACGGCGACGGCGGGTCCGGCGACGCCGGCGGAGGCGACGCGGAGGAGCGGCTCGTCCGGCACCTGGCGGGCTGCGACGGGCTGCTGTTCCTGTTCGACCCGACCCGCGAGCGCGAGATGAACGACGCCTACGCGTTCTTCCAGCGGACCGTCCTGCAGATCTCGGAGCTGGCCGGGACCAGCGGCGTCGACCACAAGCTCCCGCACCACCTGGCCGTCTGCATCACCAAGTTCGACCATCCGGAGGTGTACGAGCGGGCCGTGCGGCTCGGCTACGTGACGCCGCCCGCGAGCATCTTCGGGATGCCGCGGGTCGACGAGACGCGCGCGCTGGAGTTCTTCCAGGACCTGTACCGGGGGACGCACGCGCACGACCCGGTGAACTCGCTGCTCCGCGGCATCCGCTCGCACTTCGGCGAGTCCCGCACCCGCTACTTCGTGACGTCCGCGATCGGCTTCTACCGCGACCCGGTGGAGAACCGCTTCCAGCCGGAGGACTACCTGAACATCGCCGAGCAGTCCGACGGCGGCGACGGGCTCGCCGGCGAGGACCGGTTCCGGATCCGCGGCGACGTCGCGCCGATCAACGTGCTGGAGCCGGTCATGTGGCTGGCCGGGAACGTGGGCGAGCCGTGATGGACCAGGCTCCCGCGCAGGAGGCGGTGGTGCTGCGGGCCGGGTGGGCGGTCCGGGGTAAGCCGCCGGGTAGTTATGACGAGTATCGGGTCACGGGGTGTGGTGGGCCGGATTTCTCGGCTGCTGACTATGCGCATATTCTGCGGCATTTCGCGTTGGGGACGCCGTCGCCGGGGCGGTCGGGGCCGGCTGCGTTGCCGTGGATCACGATCAGTGAGGTGCGCGGTGGTGATGACGGCACCCGGATCGGTGTGGCGTTGGAGGACTGGACCGGTGAGGCCGACGGTGCGGGCCGTCCGATCGCCGAGACCCGCTATTTGTGTGTGCCGTATGAGGCGCTGCGTGCGGTGCCGGTGTCGTATGCGGGCCTGTATGAGGCGTTGTCGGGGGTGACGCCGCCGTTCCCGCCCGACGGGGTGGAGTTGCGGGTGGCGCCGCTGGATCCGGCGACCTTGGCGCAGGCGCTGGGGCGGTTCGGGGTGCAGCGGGTCGCCGCGGCGGCGTCGCTGCTGATCGACGGTCCCGTGACCGTGACCGGTGCGCCTGAGTTGACCGCTGTGGAGCGGTTGGGGTTCCTGGACGCGGTCGCGGCGCTGCTGCCCTACGGGTGGCGGACCCGGTTCTCCGCGGCGACCTGGGACCAGAGCGGCAACCGCAACGTCTCCCTGGCCTTCGCACGACAGGTCCGTGAACGCACCGCCGAACTCGACTGGCGGACGCCCCGGCTCCCCGAACGCGACACACCGGGCCGCGCCTATGCCGAGATGCTCGCGGATCTGTTCGGGGATCGGGGGCGCTCGCATGCCGAGGTCGTCGCGCATCTGGCGCAGGCCACCGACCCGCTCGTCGACACCGACCCCAGCACGGTGGTGCGGGTCCTGGGCGGCCTCGACTGGCCCGCGACCGTGCTCCAAGCCGTGGAACGCGGAACCCACGACCCCGCCGACGTCCGCGACCTGCTCACCACCGGACGCGACCGTGAACTCGGCGACGCCGCCGCCCGGAAGGTCCTGTACGCGCTGATCCGGGAACGCGCCCCCGAAGACGTCCCGCTGCTGCGCGAGCGCTGGGCGGAGGTCGCGGGCACGACCGTGACGCCGTTCCGGGAGCTGTGCGCGGCCGTCCGCGGGCTGGTCTGGACCGGCGAGGACGTCCCGGCCGGCGCGCGCGCGGCACTGGCACTGCCGTACTTCCAGCTCGCCCACGACCTCGGACGCGCCGACGATCTGCTCGCCGCGCTGGTCACCGCGCCCAAGCGCGACCTGGACGAGGTCGGCGCCGAGGCCGCCGCGCTGGTCGTCCGCGAGGCGATCGGCCCCGCGGCGGTCACCGCCACGGGCCCGCGATGGCCGCTGACGCTCGGCGAGCTGGCCCGGTCCCCGCGGGTGGTGTGCGCGCTGATGACCACGGTCGGGCGCGGCGAACCCGCCCCGCTCCAAGCCTGGTACGAGAGCCTCACCCACCATCTGCCCGCGTCCCTGCTCGGCCTGTTCCGCAACCTGCTGTTCTCCCCGCTGACCCCGCTCCGCGGGGACCAGCTCGCCGCGCTCGCCGGGCACGACACCGCCTGCGTCGGCGACGTCCTCGCCCTCGCCGCCGAGGCGCGCCGCCTCCCCCTCGTCCTGGACGGCCTCGCGGACTGGCTCGCGTCGCTCGACCGGATCCCGGCGGGCGACGCGCTGCTGCTGAAGGGCCGGCTGGCGCGGGCGACCACGTCCGACGCCGCGTCCCTCGGCATGCTGGACGGGCTGCTGCTGTGGCTCGCCGCGCCCCCGCACCACGTGACCGGCACCGCCACCGCCGACCACCCCGCCTACTGGGAGGGATTCCGGTCGGTGTGGACGCGGCCCATGCCGCAGGGCCGCGCGGACCGGCGCCGCGAGACGCTGACCGCCTGGCTGCGCGCGGGCGGCTGGGCCGCCGCCGGCGGCACCGGACCCGTCCTGATGCTCGCCCGCCGGCTGATGGCCGCGCCGCCCGCCGAGGCGCTGCCCGTCGCGAAGGCGATGCTCGCCGCCCGCGCGAGCGTCCCGTCGCTCGGCGTCACCGCGGACTACCAGGTCTGCCGGCACGAGGCCGAGCAGCTCTTCCCGGAACTCGCGAAGGACTCCTTCATGACCGTGCTGACGAACCTTCCGCAGAACGCGCCGGCCGGGCACATCGCCGCGCTGTGCGCCCAGGAGATGGCGCGGGGCGTGCCCGCCGCCCAGATCGCCGAGACGCTCCTCACCGGGCTGCCGAACATCACCGCCGGCACCGTCGTGGACGTCATCGGCGAGGTCCGGCTCGCCCTCACCGAGATGGAGGAGCCGGACGCCGCGAACCGCGCCCTGGACCTCGCCCGCGCCATCACCCGGTACCCGGGCGTCGGGCCGTCGCTGCGCACCCAGGCCGCGGCGGTCGCGGTGGCCGAGATCGGCTTCTGGCACCGGATCATCGAGATCACCGCCGCCGCCGACCAGGACGGCGAACTGCTGATCGACGAGAGCACCCGCGAGCAGCTGAGGCACAGCGCCGAGCGGGCGCAGTCGCTGCTCAAGGCGTCCAAGCCCGCCCGGTGGGGGCGGGGCGGCGGCCGGTCGTGACGGCCGCCGTCGACGTCGGGACGGTCACCACCCGGATCCGGACCGCCACCGGCCTCACCGTGGTCGCGACGCCGCCGCCCGAGGCGATCGCCGGGGTGCTCACCCGCGCCGCCGGGACGGGCCGCCCGGTCACCTGCGTGGTCCCCGACCACTGGCGCGACCACGGCGCCGGCCTCGCCCGGCAGGAGCTGCTGCACGCGACCGTCCTGCCGGTGGGGCCCGCGACGCTGATCGGCCGGTTCGCCGCCGTCGCCGCGCACGCCGCCGCGCGCACCGGCCCTGGCCGCTACCTCGTCTGCGACGCGGGCGCGTCCGGCACCGGGTTCGGGCTGTGCGAGGTGTCCGGCGAGTCCGTCCGGCTCGTGGACGCCGCCTTCGACGCGGCCGCGGGCGGCGACGCGTTCGCCGAGGCCGTCGCGCCCGGACGCGGCCGGGAGTTCGCCGCGTCCGCCGCGCGGAACACCGAACGGCTCGCCGCCGTCCTCGCGACCGCCCGGGAGAAGTCGCTGTTCCGCAACGCGCTCGCGGTCCGCGCCGGCGACCTGGAGATCACCGCCGGCGCGCTGCTGGAGGCGTTCGAGCCGGTCGGCGCGCGGC
>NZ_JBEYYT010000630.1:0-4271 GCF_040645715.1 Spirillospora sp. NPDC046719
CCTGACCGCCCGGCGGTCAGGGGCCTCCGGCGGGCTCAGCTCGTCAGACGGTGCAGGTCGGCGATGATCTCGGAGGCGGTGACCGGGTCGAGATCGCCGAACGCGAGGGGCTCGCCCGAGTAGCGGCCCGTCAGGAGCATGACGCGGTCGATGCGCTGCTCGGCGTGCTCCTCGGGGTCGAAGACGCGGATGCCGGGTTCGAAGGCGACCATGACGTGCCGTTCGTCCGGCGTCAGGAGCGTCACCTGCCGGCGGAAGCCGCCGGTCTCCTTCTCGCCGAGCGTCCAGCCGCGCGACGTCAGGCCGAGGATCCTGCCGAAGTGGACCGAGCCGCCCTCGAAGCGGGCCAGCCGGCCGCTCCCCCGCTCGTCCTCCGCGAGGGCGTGGACGGGGCGGCCGAGCTGCGGGAACGGCTGCAGGATCTCGTAGTCGGCGAAGATCGCGGCCCAGTCCCGGACGGCGTCCTCGCCGAGGAGGAGCGGGTGCGGCAGCGCGACCCGGGCGTCGCCGGGCAGCGTGTACGCGTCGTCGCGGACGTCGGCGAGGGTCCCGTCCTCGGCCACCCGGAACGCGTCCGTCCCCGCGGACCACACCAGCCGCCGGGCGAGGTGGCGCATGAGCGGGTGCGCGACGAACAGCGCGCCGAACTCCCCGGCCGTCCAGGTCCGCCCGGTCACCATCGCCGCTTCCAGCCGTTTCACCTGCTCCGCGGCGACGGTGCGGGCCTCCTTCCTGAGGTCGGTGAAGCGCTTGTAGGCGGCGGGGGCGAGGACGCCGTCGTCCTTCACACCCGGCTTCGGCAGCGTCTTGCGGGGCTTGCCGCTCTCGTCGGTGACGAAGGGCCGGATCTCCTCGTCGAAGCCCACCACGAAGCGGCGCGGTCCGTAGTCGAGCGTCAGGGAGCCGTCGGCGTCGAGGCCGAGGTCCGGGACGAGCCGGTCGGCGAGCTGCTCCTGGGTGAGCCCGCGCTGCTCGGCGGCGCGCTTCAGCGCGTCCCGCGCGAACCGCCCGATCCACTTCTGGTCCTCGGCCTTGTTCGCGAGCCGGTCCAGGTGCCGGAGGGCGGAGTCGGTGCCGAGCCGGCCGAACAGGCGGAGCGCGGACTGGCCGCCCGAATCCCACACGTACGCCCGGGACCAGCGTGCGACGATCGGCGCGAGCCGGTCGGCGGTGGTGTCGTCGCCCCACTCGGCCAGGGCGTACTGCACGCCGGGCGACGCCCACAGTTTGGGATGGCGGTCGGCCTCGTAGAGGGCCCAGGCGAACTCGGCGAGCGATTCGGGGTCGAGGGGCGCGACGGCCAGGGGGACGCCGGCGTACGGCTTGTCGCGCTCCGAGATGGCCAGCATGGTCAGGAGATTCCGGGTCGCGGCCGTGGGAAGCGCCGCCAGACGGCGAAGGCGCAGCAGGATCCGCGGCAGCCGTTCGGGATCCCAGCCCTCGGGCAGGTCCGGCAGCGGGTCGGGGTACATGTCGAGCGGATCGGTGCGCAGCCGGGAGACCGCCTGCACCGCCTCGTCCCCGTAGTGCCCGGCGGCCTCCACCAGGAGGTCATGGCCGTGGCGCCGCGCGACCGAGCGCAGCGCCGCCTCGGCGCGCTCCCGCTTGGGCCCCGGCTTGCGCAGCGCGTCCGGGATCGTCAGCCTCACGGCGTCCACCCCGTGCAGGTCGTACCAGGCGTCCTGCGCCTGGTCGCTCCCCCGGCCGTCGAAGTCCTTGATCATGGCCTGGGCGACGGCGTGGTCCAGGAAGGGCTCGAGCGCGTACACGCTCCATTTCTTCTTCTTCGCCTGGTGCAGCGCCGGCGGGTAGGCGGCCATCTCGTGGCGCGCCACCGCGCCGCGGTCGGCGCCGACCGAGAAGTCGGCGAAGGCGTCCCAGTAGCGTTCGTCGGCGAGCAGCCTCTCGCCGAGCTCCAGGGGCGCCTGCATGACGAGCCCCATGTAGAGGTGCTCGAAGCGCGACCTGGAACTCCAGTCGCGCGGCTTCCAGAGGTCCAGGGCCTGGTCACCGGCGAAGAACCCGGCGAGTTCGGCCCAGTCGGTGTCCTCGGGCATGCGTTTCTGCGAGTACTCGTACGGGGCCTTCAGCCACTTCTCCCGCCGGCCGGGCGCCCAGCGGACGACGGTCGGCTCCCGGGGCGCCTTCAGGCTGAGGACGACCGGCGGTTCCTTCGTCCCTCCCATCCAGGGCGGCTGTACGAGCAGGGCGGGCAGTGCGTCGTCGGGGGCGTCCTCGACGTGGGGCTCTTGTGTCATCGTTTCCAGTATCGCGGCCGGCGGACGTTGTCGATCATGAGACGTTCCGGCCCGCTCCCGGGTTTCCGCCCGCACGGCGCCCCGTCGATCGCCTAACGGGCGGCCCCGGCACGCCTGAGGCGGAAAGGGACGACCGGGTACCCGCCGGCGGTCGTCCCGGCGGCGAGGACGCGGCCGTCCGCGGGGCCGGGCGCGGCCAGGCCGTGGGTGGCGGTGGTCACCAGCACCCGGTGCGGTGGTGCGAGGGAAAGGCACACGCTGGTCGGCTGGCTCGCGGGAAGCCGGAACACCGTCAGCAGGTCGCCGGACGGGGCGTAGCGGTGCACGGCGGACGCGCCCCAGACCGCCGACCACAGGCATCCCTCGGTGTCGACGGCCATACCGTCAGGTGATCCGTCCGGCACGCGCGCGAAGACCTCGCGCTCGCCCGGCTCCCCGGACGACGGGTCCACGGCGACGCGGTAGATGACGCCTCGGGCGCTGTCGGCGAGGTACATGACGCGGCCGTCCGGAGTGAAGGCCGGGCCGTTGGGGACGGTCAGGCCGTCCATGGCGGTGTGGACGGTGCCGTCGTCGTCCACCCGGTACAGCGAGCCCGCGCCGGGCGTTCCGTCGAAGGCCATCGAGCCCGCCCAGAACCGTCCGGACGGGTCGGTCGCGCCGTCGTTCATGCGCATCGGCGTGGGCGCGCCGTCCTCGGGGCGCGCCAGCCAGTCGACGGTGCCGTCACCGTTCAGGACGGCGATGCCGGTGTCGGCGGCGGCGATCCAGCCGTCCGAGTCCCGGATCGGGGCGACGGCGCCCAGAGGGAACGGCACGGAGGCCAGGAGCGTGGTGGGCTCCAGGCGGTACAGCCTTCCGGCCAGGAGGTCGACGGCGACGAAGCCGCCGGGCGTGGCGCGCAGCCCTTCGCCGAGCTCCCACGGGCCGGTGTTCTCCAGGACGGTCCAGGTCATCGCAGTGCGGCTCCTTCGGGGAGGCCGATGAGACCGAGTTCGTCGCGGTGGGGCAGGCCCTCCCAGTCGCCGCGGCTCAGGACCGCGAACGCGCCGACCGTGTGGGCGCGGCGGAGCCGGGCCTCGGCGTCCAGGCCGTCCAGCAGGCCGGACAGGTACCCGGCGACGAACCCGTCCCCCGCGCCGATCGAGTCGACGGGGTCGACGCGGTGAGCGGGCACGGCGCGCGCGCCGTCCGCGGTGTACGAGCGGGCCTCGTCGCCGTTCTTGACGACGACCTCGCTGGCGCCGCCGTCCAGCAGCCGGGCGGCGATGCGGTCCGGGGGTCCGTCGCCGAGCAGGGTCAGCTCGTCGGGGGACGCGATGACGTGGTCCGCGGCGGCGGCGAGCGGCGCGAGCGCCTCGGCGGCCGCCTCCTGGCTCCACAGCCGCGGCCGGTGGTTGAGGTCGAGGCTGATCCGCGCGTGCCGGGAGCGGGCGAGGCGGCACAGCGCCGCCGCGGCGTCCCTGCAGGACGCGCTGAGCGCCGGGGTGATCCCGGTGACGTGCACGATCCGCGGCTCGAACGGCAGCGCCTCGACGTCCTCCGCGCACAGCCGGGACCCGGCGGACCCGGCGCGCAGGTACTGGACGCGGGTGACGTCCGGCAGCCGCTGCTCGAACATGATCAGGCCGGTGGGCGCGTCGCCGTCGCGGCGGACGGCCGAGACGTCGACGCCCTCGGCGCGCAGCGTGCGGGTGACGAGGTGCCCGGCCTCGTCGGAGCCGACCCGTCCGGCCCAGGCGGCGGTGCGGCCGAGGCGGGCGAGGCCGATCGCGACGTTGCTCTCGGCCCCGGCGATGCTCGTGGTGAAGCCGGAGCCGAGCCGCACCGGGCCGGTGGCGCGCAGCGCCATCATCGTCTCCCCGGCGGTGAGGACGTCCACCCGGGTCATGCGGGCCCCTCCGGCGCGGCCGTGACGGCGAGGAACGCGCGGGCGCGGCGGCGCAGCGCGGCGAGGTCGCCGCCGCGCGGCGCGTCCCCGCACAGCGGCGAGCCGACGCCGACCGCGACGGG
>NZ_JBEYYT010000631.1:0-4262 GCF_040645715.1 Spirillospora sp. NPDC046719
GCGCCGGCCGGGCACCCACCACCAGCCTGCGGCGCGCGGGGCGCCGCCGTCCACCCCCGCCCCCACCGCCCTCCCGGCGGCGGGCGCGACCACCGCCGCCAGCGGCGGGAACGCGCCCCGCCCGAGGGCCCGCACGAGCACCGGCGCCGCCGCCGCGGCCGCGCAGTACGCGGCGAGCAACAGCAGCAATGAGGCCCCAGCAGGAGTGGACGGCGAACCCTTGGTCACGCATGGTGATCGGATCGTGCTGGACCGTCACACTAGTGCGCCGGGAAGGCGCCGCCACGCTCTCCGGCCCGCGGACACGATTGCTTTACCCGCACGTGCCGCCGTGCCAGGCGCCGAGGTCGGACGGGGCCGGCCCGAACGCCGTGAGCCGGCCCGCGCGCCCGGAGTCGGCGAGGTTGAGGGCGCCCGAGTGCCGAGCGTGAAAAGCGATCAATGATCGGTTTTCGTGTTAGCCTGCGGGCGGCCGAGCGCCGCTCGCTCTGGTACTGGGAGGCCCACGATGACCGCCGGCTCGCGCACCGCGCCGCTGCCCGTCCGCCCGGCTCGGGCGGACGACCCCGAGGAGGTCCGCCGGATCTACGACATCTGCCTGCGGACCGCCGCCCTCGGCGGCGACGCGACCGGCCTGGTGGACGATCCGCGGCTGCTCGGCGACGTGTTCGCCGGGCCGTATCTGGCCCACGCGCCCGACCTCGCCTGGGTGCTCGCGCGGGACGAGGGCGGGGCGTCGCGGCCGGTCGGGTACATCCTCGCCGCCGAGGACACCGCGGCCTTCGAGCGCGAACTCGACCGCGCGTGGTGGCCGCGGATCCGCGCACGGGTGGCGGGACGGTCCGTCGAGCCCGGCGGCCCGGACGCGTGGCTGCGCGCCTACGTCGACGATCCGCCCCGCACTCCCGCGCACATCACGGCCCGGTATCCGGCGCACCTGCACATCGACCTCCTGCCGGAGGCGCAGGGCGGCGGGAACGGGCGGCGCCTGTGCGCGACCCTGATCGAGGCCCTGCGCGAGCGCGGGGTGCCCGGCCTTCACCTCGGGGTCAACGCCCGCAACGCGAACGCGCTGGGCTTCTACGGGCACATGGGCTTCGAGATGCTCGACGACGGCCCGGACACGAAGATCCTCGGCATGCGCCTGCGCCGGCGCGACGGCGCACGGTGACGGCGCTGACCACGGCGACGGCGAGGAACGTCCACGCGGACGGTGTAGGCGGGGTCGGCGGATGAGATAACCGCCTGGTCATGTCCCTCGCTCGCGGTGGCCGAGGGCGGCGCCGGTGGAGGCGGCGCAGACGCAGCCGATCGCGAGCCACCGCGTCCAGGCGAGGTGCTCGCCGAGCAGGACGAGCCCGGCGACGGCGCCCGCGGCGGGCTCCAGGCTGACCATGACGGCGACCGTCCGCTCGGGCATGCGGCGCAGCGCGGCCTGGTCGAGCGACCATGGCAGGACGGCCGACAGCACGGCGAGGCCGAGGCCCGCGGCGAGGACGTCCAGGTGCCACAGGCCGCCGCCCGCCGCCGGGGCGAGCGGCAGGACGAGCACCGCCCCGGCGACGACCCCCAAGTCAGCGTCGACCCGGGACGGCCGCCCGCGCGCTTGTTCAGCACGAGGTAGGCCGCCATGCAGGCGCCCGACGCCACCGCGAGGACGACACCGGACGCGGAGAGCGGCGCGCCGCCCGGGCCGTAAATCAGGAACACGCCGGCCCCGGCGAGCGCCGCCCACATCAGGTCGGCGGGCCGCCGCGCCTTGGCCAGCGCGAGCGCGAGCGGGCCGAGGAACTGGAACGCGGACGCGACGCCGACCGGCAGCCGCTGCATCGCCGGGTAGATCAGGTGCATGCCGGCGATCGCCGCGCCCAGCGCGACCGCGAGCCCGGCCGAGCCGCGCGGGAGCGGCGGGCGCCGGACGAGCAGCAGGACGGCCGCCGCGAACCCGAGCCGCAGGACGACGACGCCCGCGGTCCCGGCGATCGCGAACATGCCCTTCCCGCACGCCTGGCCGAGCTGGATCGAGACGACGCTGCCGAGGATCAGCAGCGGCGCGGGGACGGCGGCCCTTTCCGCGCGTGCGGTCCCGGTGGTCATGCGGCCAGTCTGCGATCACCGGATCATGCGCGAGCGCGGCACCGTCACCGCCGCCGCCGAGGCGCTGCACCTGACGCCGTCCACGGTGTCCCAGCAGCTCAGGCAGCTCGCCCGCGACCTCGGCGTGGAGTTGCTGGAGGCGCAGGGCCGCCGGGTGCGGCTCACTCCGGCCGCGCACACCGTGCTGCGGCACGCCGACCTCCTGTCCGCGCAGTGGGAGCGGGCCCGCGCCGACCTCGCCGAGCACCGGTCCGGGACGTCCGGCCAGGTGCGCTTCTGCAGCGTGTCGAGCGCGCTGGCCGCGCTCGTCGCCCCCGCCGCGGCGCTGCTGCGCGCCGAGCACCCGGGCCTGACGGTCCACATGGCGGAGAAGGACAGCGGGGACGCGGCGCACCTGCTGCTGTCGCACCGCGCCGACATCGCGGTGGTGATCCCGAGCGAGCAGGTCCCCGGCCCGGACGACGCCCGGTTCACCCGCACCACCCTGCTGGACGAGCCGCAGGACCTGCTCGTCCCGGCCGGGCACCCGCTCGCGTCCGGTGGGGCGGCGCGGCTCGCCGACGCGGCGGGGGAGGCGTGGATCGGCTGCCCGGACCGGCCCGACCAGCACCATCTGCTGCTCTCCGCCTGCGCCGCCGCCGGCTACGTCCCGCGCGTCGAGCACGAGGCGAACGAGTGGTTCGCGGTGTCGTCGCTGGTCGCGCGCGGCCTGGACGCGCTGCGCCGGGTGATCGACCGCCGCGACACGATCGGAAATTCCCGGCAATAGCGACAAACATCTAATAGAGGCTTTTGGCGGCTATAAGGGGTATATAACTGGAACACATTGATCGGCGACTGTCCGTATGCCACTCTTTCCCGGGTGCCCCTCCCGGCAGGGGGCCGCCGGCCGGTGTTCCGAGCGTGCGCGGTCCGCTGCCGTGTCGCCCGGTGCTGAGGCTTAGGTGAAGAAGGCTGCTTTGACGAAACGCCGGCTGACCTGCGGCGCGCACCTTCCGGCGGCGGCTCTGGGAGCGCGCCGGTGAGGTGGCCGAAGCGCACCCGGCAGGCCGCCCCGCGCCCGCAGGCCGTACCGCCGCCGTATCCAGGGCCGATGGCGCCCTCGCCGGGGCCGATGGCCGCGCCGCCGCAACCGCACGCGCAACCGCAGAGGCCCGCGCAACCCCGACCGCAACCGCAGCGGCCGCCGCAACCGCAACCGCAGCGGCCCACGCAGCCGCAGTCGCAGGTGCAGCGGCCCACGCAGCCGCAGCCGCAGGTGCCGCCGGCCGCACAGCCGCAGGCCCCGATGGCCGCGCAGCCGCAGCCGCAGCAGCGGCCGTCTGTGCCGGGTTCGGTCCCGATGCCCGCCGGAACGGCCGACCCGGACGTGTGGCCGGAACTGTGCGAACGGTTCTGCCTGCAATTCCTCGTACTCGCGGAGAAGATGCGTCCCGCCATGGACCTGCTGGAACGCCAGGAGGAGGACCCTGACCGGCTCGAGGCCCTCTACGAGATCGACCACGGCGTGACGCGCATGCGGCGGGCCGCGCGCGACCTGCGGGTCCTCGCCGGCCGGGACGCCGAGGAGGCGTCCGGGGCCGACACGTCGCTGCTCGACGTGGTCCGGATGGCCGAGTCGTCCATCGAGCAGTACCGGCACGTCTCGATCCTGCGCGTGGTGGAGCTCGCGGTCCCCGCGTACGCGGCGGAGGACCTGGCGTCCCTGGTCGCGGCGCTGCTGGACAACGCGACCCGCTACTCGCCCTCGCGGGTGACCGTGAGCGCGCACCTGCTCGCCGACGGCGCCGTGATGCTCCGCATCGAGGACTCCGGCATCGGCATGTCGCCCTCGCAGCTGGAGGGCCTGAACAAGGCGCTGGCCGGGCCGGTGCCGCCGATGACGGACGAGACGTCGCGGCAGACGGGCTTCCCCGTGGTGCACCGGCTGGCCCGCCGGCACGGCATCGGCGTGCGGCTCGCCGGGCGGACCGGCGGCACGGTCGCGATGGTGACGATCCCGCCGTCGCTGCTCTGCGAGATCCCGCAGGACGAGCCGCACACGGTCGGAACCGGCGAGATGCCCCCGGCGATGGCGCATCTGGCGATGGCGCGCCGCGGGGAGCGCCCGGCGGGCGCAGCCGCGGAGCGGCCGGCGGCCGTGGGGCGTCCGGGGCCGGCGGAAC
>NZ_JBEYYT010000632.1:0-4237 GCF_040645715.1 Spirillospora sp. NPDC046719
CGCGCCAGTACGGCCAGCCCGCGGCGAGCGCCCCCGCCGCCACCGCCGCGCCCCCCGCGGCGGCGCGGCGCAGCGGGGCGCCGAACCACGACGGCGCCCGCAGGCGCACCGTCCTCACAGCCAGCCGTCCCTTTCCTGTCGAGGGCCCGGGGGCCCGCGCCGGAGACCGCGCACACGGCGAGCCGGCGGACGCGGACCCGGGGAACCACCGGGCGGGCCTCGGGTTTCCCCGGATGCGCCCGGGGCGCGGCGGCGGGACGATGGGGGCGCCGGACGGCCACGGGCACGGCCCGCGGCTTGCCCCGGTGGCGTGCGGGGGCCACCACCGGCGTCACGTACCGCGACCGGACTCGTACGGAGGATTCTCCCCACAGCACCGCCCTGCGCGGAAGCCCGTTACCCGATCGATGCGCGGAACGGGCGGTGCGGGCGCGTCACTGCGTCTCGGCGGCGCGCAGCCAGGTGAGCACCGCCAGCACCCGCTTGTTGCTGTCCTGCGGGCCGGGCGGCCCGCCCGACGAGGTGATCTTGAGCTTGGTGAAGATGGCCCGGACGTGGTCCTCCACGGTGCGGGCGGACAGGTGCAGCCGCTTGCCGATCCCCGCGTTGGAGTGCCCCTCCGCCATCAGGCCCAGGACCTCCCGCTCGCGGCCGGACAGCCGGGAGAGCTCCCGCTCCCGGTGCCGGGCCTCGACCAGCCGGCTCACCACGTCCGGGTCGATGACGACCTCGCCGCGCATCACCCGCTCCAGCGCGCCGCGCAGGTTGTCGACGTCGGTGACGTGGTCCTTCAGCAGGTAGCCGACGCGGCGCGGCTGGTCGCGGAACAGCTCCATGGCCTGCGGCGTCTCGTTGAAGGCGGACAGCACCAGCACGCCGATCCCGGCGTGGCGCCGCATCAGCTCGCGCGCCGCGACCACGCCCTCGTTGGTGTGCGTCGGCGGCATGTGCAGGTCGAGGATCGCGACGTCCGGCGGGTCCTCGGCGACGCGGGCGAGCAGCTCCTCGCCCGATCCCGCGGACACCGTCACCTCGATGCCGACCGTGGTGAGCAGGGTGACCAGCGCCTGCCGGAAGATCCCGCTGTCCTCCGCCACGGCTACTCGCATGGCAGGACCATCCTCACCGTCGTGCCCCGGGCGTGCTCGCCGTCCACTTCCACATGGCCGCGCAGCGCCCTGATCCGCCCGGCCAGCGCGTCCGGCACCGTGCCGGGCTCGCCCGGCCGCTCCCCGTCGTCGATGACCTCGGCCACCAGCCGGCGGCCGTCCGGACGCACCCGGACGGTCACGCGGGTCGCACGCGCGCGGTCGACAGCGTACGACAAAGCCTCGCAGAGCACCGAGTAAAGCGCGGACTCGATCTCGCGGGAGTAGCGCTCGGCGGTCACGTCCAGCAGCACCCGGGTGCCGAGCCGCTCGGCGACGACCTCCAGCGCCGGGCCGAGGCCGTCCTGGACGAGCAGGGCCGGCTGCACCTCGCGGGCGAGCGCGCGCAGCTCGGCCAGCGCCGCCATCAGCTCCGCGCGGCACGTGCGCGCGTGCTCCTTCACGGCCGGGTCCTCGGCGAGGGCCTCCAGGGTGCCGAGCATCGCGCCGAGCGCCAGCAGCCGCTGCTGCGCGCCGTCGTGCAGGTCGCGGGCCAGCCGCTCGCGCTCCACGGTCTCGGCGCGCAGCAGCCGCTCGTACGCCGACCGCACCTGCTCCAGGCCGGCCTGGACGTTGGACTGGAGCCGCGCCGTCTCCAGCGCCCGGCCCCCGGCCGCCAGCGCCGCCTCGACCAGCGACCCGTGGTCGCGCAGCGCCCCGCCCAGCTCCACGACAGCGAGGGGCTCGCCGGCGGCGGTCTCGACGCGGCGGCGCCACCGCCCCCCGTCCCCCTCCGGCGGATCCCCGCCCGCCGGTTCGGCGTCGTCGGCGTCCAGCGCGACGGGGCGCCCCGCGGTGTCGACGTAGACCTGCTCGGCGGGCGCCCAGAACCACAGCTCCAGGGACGGGTCCTGCAGGACGTCGCGGAGGGCGTCGCGGATCCGCTCCACCGACACCGGGGCGGTCAGCCGCAGCATCCGGCCGGCGACGGCCAGTTCCGCGAGCCGGACGCGCAGCCCGGACGCCAGCAGCGCGAGCGGGATGAGGGCGGACACCGCGCCCTGGATCGCGTACACCCGCAGCAGCGCGTCCAGCGAGATGGACTCCTCCATGATCGGCCGCTGCGTCAGCGCCGCGGAGAGCCCGACGAACGCCAGGGCCAGGGTGACCGGCAGCGCCACCACCCGCCGCATCCGGCTCATCTTCGGCAGCCGCAGCAGCAGGACGACGGCGAAGGAGACGGCGAGCACGAGGTACAGCGCGGCGGAGACCTCCAGGACGGCGCGGAACGCCGCGTGGTCCGGGAACGGCGCCGGCCACCACACGTGCCGCCCGCGGAACGCCGCCCACGCCGGGCGCGAGGTGACCCACAGCGCGGTCGGGCAGCCCCACAGGACCGCGCAGGCGAACACCGTCCAGATCCGGTCGGCGCGGTACTCCAGCCGCCCGGCCGGGTACAGCAGGACGCCCACCGCGAGGGTGAGGTAGAAGTCGGCCTGGGCGTACGGCGACAGCAGCGGTCCGGGCCCGGTGTTCCAGCTCGCCAGCCAGTTCAGCGCCCAGAACAGCGACGCGGCCAGGAACAGCAGCCCGGTGCGCCGGGTGCGGGTTCCCGTCGCCAGCAGCGCGCCGACGACCGCGATCCCGCCGGTGCTGACCAGGCCGAGCGCCGCCGCGGCGGCGTGGTCGCGCCAGTACGGCCATCCCGCGGCCAGCGCGAGCGCGGCCACCGCGAGGCCGGCGGCGAGGGCGCGCCTCGTCTCCGCACCGAACCACGGTGGCGACCTGCGCCTCCGCGGGGCGGATATCACCACGACCATCCTTTCCATGCTGGGACCCGGGGCGGTCCCCCGGTACCGGGAACCCACGGGCGCGGGCACCGTGCTTTCCCGGACGCACGGGAAGTGTCCCCGCTCCGCCCCGTCCGCGAGAGCGGCGTTACCGGATCGCGACGCGCGTTTCCGGCCGCCCCTTTCCCCCGTGCTCGATGTTTGCGCTACCACGATTGTTTCCTGGGTATTGACATCGGTTTGCGTTAGCGCAAACATTCAGGGCACCCGATCGATGTGGAGCAGATCACAGTGACCACCGCGGCGCCCCCTCCCCCGTCCGGCACCGGCCCGTCCGGTTCCGGGCCGGGCGGCGCGCGGCCGCGCGCGGCGGTCATGGAGGACGTCGCGGTGCTCGCGGGCGTCTCGGCGATGACGGTGTCGCGGGTGCTGAACGACCCCGGCAAGGTCGCGCCCCGGACCCGCGAGCGGGTGCTCGCGGCGATGCGCGAGCTGGACTACCGGCCGAACTCGGCGGCGCGCGTGCTCGCGACCGGCCGGTCCGGGGTGCTCGGCGTGGTCAGCTTCGACACGACGCTGTACGGGCCCGCCTCGACCCTGTACGGGATCGAGCGGGCCGCCCGCAGCGCCGACTACATGATCAACATCGCCAGCCTCGGCTCGCTCACCAAGCGCTCCATCGAGGACGGCGTGCAGCGGCTGCGCGCCCAGTCGGTGGACGGGATCGTCATCATCGCGCCGCATCAGTCGGCGGCGGAGGGGCTGCGGCGCCTCCCGCCGGACATGCCGGTGGTGGCGGTCGGCGCGGGCGACGACCTGCCGGTGCCGGTCGCGTCGGTGGACCACCGCGCGGGCGCGGTGCGGGCCGTCCGGCACCTGCTGAGCCTCGGGCACGAGACCGTGTTCCACATGGCCGGCCCCGCGGACTGGATCGACGCGAGCGCCCGCGTGGACGGCTGGCGCTCGGTGCTGGCGGACGAGGGCCGCGAGGTTCCCGAGCCGCTGTCCGGCGACTGGAGCGCCCGGTCGGGGTACGAGCTCGGCCGGCGGCTGGCCGCCGACCCGGCGGTGACCGCGGTGTTCGCCGCCAACGACCCGATGGCCCTCGGCCTGCTGCGCGCGCTGCGCGAGGCGGGCCGCCGCGTCCCGGAGGAGGTGAGCGTGGTGGGCTTCGACGACGTTCCGGAGGCGCCCTACTTCGCGCCCCCGCTGACCAGCGTCCGGCAGCCGTTCGGCGAGGTCGGGCGGCACGCGTTCCAGCGGCTGCTGGAACGCGACGACGACCCCGCCGGCGTCGGCGCCGGCCCGCCCGCGCGCCGCCCCGTGGTACCGGAGCACCTGGGGTGGGAGAGGACCGCC
>NZ_JBEYYT010000633.1:0-4217 GCF_040645715.1 Spirillospora sp. NPDC046719
CGCGTCCCGGCACGGGACGCGGCGGGCCGAGGCGGGCCGGGGCGGGGTCCGCCGGGTCGCTCAGGCGGGGGTGAGCCGCCAGTAGCCGTGCGGGTTGTGGAAGAAGTCGTCCTCCGCGAACCGCTCGCACGGGCCGTGCCGCAGCACCCACTGGTCCGCGCCGTCCTCCAGGGCGAACGTCTCGCCGTCGTGCAGCTCCCGCGTCCGCTGCTCCATCAGCAGGTAGAGCGCCAGCCCGTCGATCAGGTCGAGGACGTCCTCGGGGTGCGGGGCGCCCGGATGGTCCAGCTCGACGTCCGGGGCACCGAGAAGGTGCATGCCGCAGCTGAAGTACAGCGCGCCGGTCGTGATCGGCCGCTTGACGCACGCCTGGTACAGCGGGACGGCCGCCTCCTGGCCCGCGTACGCCTTGTAGGCGAGGTCGAGCCACCGGTCGCGGCCGTGCGCGAGCCCGTTGCTCTCGTTCTTCACCGCGGTCGCGCCGGAGCGCAGCAGCCGGGCGGTCAGCGCGAGGGTGCGGCGCGCGACGGTGAACGCGACGCCGGGGCGGGCGGCCGGCGACAGCAGGTAGGCGACGGTGTCGTGGCCGCGCACCGCCTCCCAGTCCAGAGCGGTGAACGAGGCGCCGGCGCCGCACGCCTCGAACGCGGCCGGCATCCGCGGGTCCGGCGCGTGCCCGGAGTACTCCCAGTCGAGCTCGAAGCCCTCCGGCTCGGCGATCGCCTCGACCTCGGCGAGGTCGAGCCCGGCGCCGAGGACGCACAGGACATGCCGGGAACCCACCGACGTGTGCTCATCAATCATCAGGCGGCAGGCTACGCGAAGATCGTGGTCATGGCAGAGGTTCGCCGTGATCAGCGGGCCGCCGCCGCGGTGGCCGCCGCGGGACGCGCGGTGCGGCCCGTGACGGCGGGCAGGAGGCACCTCCCGGAGACGGGGCCGCATCAGCGGGACGCGGCGGGGAAGGGTGATTACATGGACTTATGACGCCGTCCGGACGAGCGCGATGTGGGGCAGGTCACAGCCGGACCGGGCCCGATCGCGTCACGTTCGGCGGCACTGATCCATCTTCTCTGTGACGGGTCGCACGGAGGGTTTGGAGGGGGCATGGGCGCCATACCGGAGAGCAGCACGCCACGGCGGTTCAACCTGACCATGCTGAACGCCGCCTATGACGCGTTCCGACGGGACATGGCCCGGATGTCGGCCGCCGCGGACGCGGACGCCGCGCCGGACCCCGGGCGGGTCGCCCGGGGATGGGCGATGTTCCGCCGGCACTGGCTGGCCCAGCAGGCCGCCGAGCAGCGCGCGTTGTGGGCGGTGATGCGCGGCCGGGAGCGTCCCGCCGTGTTCGACGCGCTGGAGACGCGCGCGTTCCGGGTCGTCCCGCTGCTGGACGGGGTCGACGCGGCGCTGGAGCACGGCGACCGGCGCGCCCTGCGCCAGTACGCGCGGGCGCTGCCGGCGGCGGTGAACGACCTCCTGGACTACAAGGAGGCGGAGATGCTGCCGCTCATCCACCGCGCGCTGACCCCGTTCGAGTGGGGCACCTTCGACGTCGAGATGCGCCGCGAGCTGGGCATGCGGGGGCTGGGCTCGTTCGTGCCGTGGCTGCTGGACGGGGCGCCCGACGCCACGTCCCGGGCGGTGCTGCGGCTGCTGCCGCCGCCGTTCCGGATGCTGTACCGGGCGCGCTGGCTGCCGCGCTACCGGCGCCGGGAGAGGTGGGCGGCGCCCGCCGTCTGAGCGCCGCCATGTCGTGAACACCGCCATGTTGTGAACACCGCCATGGTCTGAGCGCCGCCATGTGACGGGCGTTACATCGCCTTGTGTCACGTTTCGTCGGTCTGGATCGGTCTTATGCGCAGAACCGGTCCAGACCGACGAAAGGACGGCGTCGATGGCGGACACGATGCCGAGCACGGGGACGGGTGCGGCGCGGGGCGTCGACGCCGCGGCGCACGCCCTCGACGAGCGGCTCGGCACCACCGGCTTCGCGCGCAAGGCGCTGCGCAAGGCCTTCCCGGACCACTGGAGCTTCCTGGTCGGGGAGATCGCGATGTACTCGTTCGTGGTCATCCTGCTCACCGGGGTGTACCTCACCCTGTTCTTCAAGCCGAGCATGAACGAGGTCACCTACCACGGCTCGTACACGCAGTTGCAGGGCGTGCGGATGAGCGAGGCGTACGCCTCCGCACTGAAGATCAGCTTCGACGTGCGGGGCGGGCTGCTCGTCCGGCAGCTCCACCACTGGGCCACGCTGATCTTCCTGGCCTCGATCCTGGTGCACACGCTGCGGCACTTCTTCACCGGCTCGTTCCGCAAGCCGCGCGAGCTGAACTGGATCATCGGCGTCGTCATGCTCATCCTGGCGATGCTCAACGGGCTGTTCGGCTACTCGCTGCCGGACGACCTGCTGTCGGGCACCGGCATCCGGATCCTCGAGGGCGTCACCGCGGCCATCCCCGTGGTCGGGACGTACCTGGTGATGTTCCTGTTCGGCGGGGAGTTCCCCGGCAACGACATCATCCCGCGGCTGTACGTCATCCACGTGCTGCTGATCCCCGGGCTCCTGGCGGCGCTCGTCCCGCTGCACGCGGTCGTGCTGACCTGGCGGCAGACCCACACCCAGTTCCCCGGCAAGGGCAGCAGCAACACCACCGTGCGCGGCTACCCGTTCTTCCCGGTGTTCATCGGCAAGACCACGTCGCTGTTCCTGTGGGTGCTGGGCGTCACCACGCTGATGGCCGCGTTCATCCAGATCAACCCGATCTGGCTGTTCGGCCCGTACGATCCGGGCGCGATCAGCTCCGGCTCCCAGCCGGACTGGTACATGGGCTGGCTGGAGGGCGCGCTGCGGATCATGCCGGCCTGGGAGGTCACCGCGTGGGGGCACACGGTCACGCTGAGCGTGGTCGTCCCGGCGCTGGTGGTGCCCGGGTTGCTGTTCACCGGACTCGCCCTCTACCCGTTCCTGGAACGCTGGGTCACCGGCGACCGCCAGATCCACCACCTGCTCGACCGGCCCCGCGACGTCCCGGCGCGGACCGGGATCGGCATGGCCGGCGTGGTGTTCTTCGGCGGCCTGTGGGCGGCGGGCGGCAACGACGTCATCGCCGACCGGTTCGACGTCCCGCTGTTCTGGACGACCTGGTTCTTCCGGGGCCTCGTGATCCTCGGGCCCATGCTGGCCTACGCCGTCACCTACCGGATCTGCGTCGGCCTGCAGCACCGCGACCTCGCGCTCGTCGAGCACGGCCTGGAGACCGGCGTCATCCGGCGGTCGCCGGAGGGCCGGTACAGCGAGGTCGAGCGGCGCCTTCCGGCGGAGCGGACGGCCGCGATCACCGATCCGCGCCCCGCGCCGGCGGTGCCGCTGGACGTCCCGCCCGAGACCGGCGGGGTCGAGAGCCCGCGGGCCCGGAGCCGGACGGCGCGGATGCGCGCGGCCCTCAACCGCCGGTTCCGCGCGGACCTGGCCGTCGTCCCGGACACGGCGCCGGACGCCCCCGCGATCGAGGACGGCGGCGCGCACGGGGAGGGCGCCGGCTCGGCGGCCGCGCGGGCGTCCCGCTGAATCCGCGGGCCGGAACCCGGTCCCTTTTCCGCTCCGCACGGGTCCGTACAGGTGTGAGAGCGGTGGAGGGAAGTGCCGATGGCCGATGACGGGGAGTTCGCGCGGCTGACCGATCCGTACCGGTCCGAGCTGCTGGTGCACTGCTACCGGATGCTCGGGTCCCTGGACGAGGCGGAGGACCTCGTCCAGGAGGTGTACCTGCGGGCGTGGCGGTCGTTCGACCGGTTCGAGGGGCGCGCGTCGCTGCGCACCTGGCTGCACCGGATCGCGACGAACGTGTGCCTGACCGGGCTCGGCGCCCGGCGCCGGCGGCCGCTGCCGTCGGGGCTCGGCGCCCCGGGCTCCGATCCGGAGGGCCCGGTCGGGCCGGCCCGGACGGAGGTCGAGTGGCTGCAGCCGCTGCCGGGCCGGTGGGCGGACGCGGCGGACGGCGGCGACCCGGCGGCGGTCGTCGCGTCCCGCGCGGGGGTCCGGCTGGCGCTGATCGCGGCGCTGCAGCACCTGCCCGCGCGGCAGCGGGCGGTGCTGATCCTGCGGGACGTGCTGGGCTGGCGGGCGGCCGAGGTCGCCGAGACGCTCGGCACGTCCACGGTCGCGGTGAAGAGCATGCTGCAGCGGGCGCGCGAGCAGATCGAGCGGC
>NZ_JBEYYT010000634.1:0-4216 GCF_040645715.1 Spirillospora sp. NPDC046719
GGCCGCTCCACCTCCGGCGTCCGCGACCGGCCGGTCCCCGTCAGGCGATGACGCAGTGGGTCCGGCTGAAGATCGTCGGCATGCACTTGTTGCAGTGGATGCACAGCGAGCGGGTGGCGGGCTCCTTCTGGATGCGGTTGATGAGGTCGGGCTCGCGCAGCAGCGCCCGCGCCATCGCGACGAACTCGAAGCCCTCCGCCATGGCCAGGTCCATCGTGGAACGCTGGGTGATGCCGCCGAGCAGCACCAGCGGCAGGTCCAGCGCGGCGCGGAACTGGCGGGCGCTGTCCAGCAGGAACGCCTCCTGGTAGGGGTAGGCGCGGATGAAGCGGTCGCCGACCAGGTTGATGCCCAGGCGCAGCGGCTGCCCGAACGTCGCGGCGAACTCGCGGACGGGCGCGTCGCCGCGGAACAGGTACATCGGGTTCAGCAGGGAGCTTCCGGCGGTCAGTTCCAGGGCGTCGACGCTGCCGTCCCGCTCCAGCCAGCGGGCGACCTGGAGGCTCTCGTCGAGCCAGAACCCGCCCGGCACGCCGTCGTCCATGTTGAGCTTGGCCAGGATCGCGATGCGGTCGCCGACGGCGTCGCGGACGGCGCGCGCGGCGCCGAGGGCGACCTTGGCGCGGTTGGCCAGCGAGCCGCCGAACCCGTCCCGCCGCTTGTTGATCTTCGGGCTGAGGAACGAGCTGGCGAAGTAGTTGTGCCCGAGGTGGATCTCCACCGCGTCGAAGCCCGCCTCGACGGCCAGCTTCGCGGCCTGGCCGTGCGCGTCGGCGACGCGTTCGATGTCGGCGGCGGTGGCGCTGCGGATCCGCTGCATGCTCATCGGGCTGAACGAGGCGGACGGCGCCAGCGCGGGGACGCCGTTGGACCTTCCGTTGGCGACCGGCCCGGCGTGCCCGATCTGCGCCGAGGCCGCCGCGCCTTCGGCGTGCACGGCGTCGGTGAGGCGGCGCAGGCCGGGCAGCGCCTCCGGGCGCATCCAGACCTGGTCGCGCTCGGTGCGTCCCTCGGGCGCCACCGCGCAGTAGGCCATGGTGGTCATCCCGACGCCGCCCGCGGCGTGCCGGCGGTGGAACTCGATCAGGTCGTCGGAGACCAGCGCGCCCTTCGTCATGCCCTCGAAGGTGGCGGACTTGATGATGCGGTTGCGCAGGGTCAGCGGCCCGAGCCGGGCGGGCTCGAACACGTCGGGGGTGCGCGGTTCGGTGGTGGTCACGTCGTCCTCCTCGGGGTGGTCAGAAGGTCATCGCGGTCGGCTGGGCGTCGGGGCGCATGGCGGCGTCGGTGCCGCCGTCGACGAACAGGACCGCTCCGGTGGTGAAACGGGCCTCCGGCTTGAGGAACTGGTGCACCCAGAACGCGATGTCCTCCGGGCGGCCGAAGACGCCCAGCGGCATCGGCGTCGGGAACTCGTCGGGGTCCGTCTCGGCGGCCGTGCCGGTCGACCCGAGCATGAGCGGCGTGAGCACGGCACCGGGAGCGATCGCGTTCAGCAGCACTCCGCGCCGCGCCCAGTCGGCCTGAACGGCGGTACGCCGCACCCAGCGGGCCAGGGCGAACTTGGACGTGGCGTAGGCGCCGATGCTGGGCGCCATCTCGACGATCTCCGGGGGCATGGCGCTCTGCGCGGCGCGGGCCCGGTCGCGGGCGGCCGCCTCGTCGCCGGCGAGGGCGAGCCCTGCCAGGTCCTCGTCGATCAGGGGAACGGTCGTCGCCGAGTTGGACCCGATCACCACGGCGCGTCCGGCCTCCGACCGCACGAGCGCCGGGTGCAGGCCCTCCAGCAGCGCCACCGGGCCGAAGTAGTTGATCGACATGACGGCGGCCGCGTCGCGCATGTTCGGCCCGACCCCGGCGATGGCCGCGACACCGTCGAGGACTCCGTCGGCGGCGGCCAGGATCTCCTGGACCGCCGTGCGCCGCCCCTCCTCCGTGCCGAGGTCGGCCACCACGTCCGCGTCGTGGAGGTCGACACCGATCACGGTGTGCCCCGCGTCCCTGAGCAGCGCGGCGCTCGCGGCGCCCATCCCGGAGGCGGATCCCGTCACGGCGAACGTTCCCATGATCCCTGTAGTCCCTTCAATCGACCTTCAATCACTGATTGAAATCTGATTGCAGCATATGTGATGCAATGAGGCCATGCCAGACGTCCCCGCGACCACCCGCGACCGCCTCCTCGACGCCGCCGAGCGCCTCTTCCTGGAGAAGGGCGCCGAGCAGGTGTCGGTCCGGGCGATCAACTCCGCGGCCGGGCTGAACCCGGGCGCCGTGCACTACCACTTCGGATCGCGCGAAGGGCTCGTCACGGCGCTGCTGGAACGCGAGCTGCTGCCGCTGTGGGCCGGACGGCTGGAAACGATCGCCGAGCATTCGGCGACCGACCCCGATCGCGCACCGGGACCCCAGGTCAACGCGCTGGTGGCGGCGATCGTCGAGCCGTTCGAGGAGCTGTCCACGACGGCGAAGGGCCGCATGCTGTGCCATCTGCTGGCCCGCTTCGTGCTTCCCGGACTGCGGCCGTCGAGCGTGTCGCCCTGGTTCAGCCAGGTGCCCTTCGAGGTGATGCTCGCCCGCGCCATGCCCGAACTGCCGGCCCACGAGATCGCCGATCGGTGGCGGCTCGCCTTCACCCTCCTCCTGGAGATCTACGGGCACCCGCTCACCCCCACGCCCGCCGCCGCGAGCACGCCGCCGGCGACCGGCACCGTCATCTCGTTCCTCACCGCGGGCCTGACGGCTCCCTGGCCCCCGAAAGCCTCCTGATCCCTGGAGCGCCGTCCGCCGCCGTCCGGCGCCGTCCGCCGCACGTCCCATGCCGCCGACCCTGCCCGGCGGAAATCGGCAGGGCCGACTTTAGGGCGGCCTGCGCCCTTCCCCGGTCGAAACGTCCACTGCCTGGAACAGGAGCGGGGATGCCGGAAGGCAGGTCTTTAGCCTCGTCCCGGATGTGCGTCCACGCGGACTCAGGAAAGAGGCATTGATGCGACGCGGACACTACGCCGATGATCATCGGGCATTCGCCGAGCTGGCCCGAGACTTCATCAAGAGAGAAGTGGCGCCCTTCTATCTCGACTGGGAAGAGGCGGGGATCGTGCCGCACCGGCTCTTCGCTCAGGCAGGGGCGATCGGCCTGCTCGGCTTCCAGGCCAATCCCGCCTACGGCGGCCTGGGAGCGCGGGACTTCCGGTTCAACCAGATCCTCATCGAGGAATTCATGGACGCCGCGTGCGGCGGCGTCGGGCTGAACTTCGCCGTCCACAACGACATCTGCCTGCCCTACCTGGAGGATCTGACCACGCCCGAGCAGCGGGACCGGTGGTTGCCGGGATTCGTGTCCGGAGAGCTGATCGCCGCGATCGGCATGACCGAACCGGACGCGGGCTCGGACGTGGCGGGCATCCGGACGTCCGCCGAGGACAGGGGCGACCACTTCCTGGTCAACGGCGCCAAGACCTTCATCACCAACGGCACCAACGCCGATCTGGTCGTCACCGCCGTCCGGACCTCTCCGGACCGGCACCACGGGCTGACCCTGCTGGTCCTCGAACGCGGCCTGCCCGGCTTCGAGCGCGGCCGCAACCTCGACAAGCTCGGCCTGCACTGCCAGGACACCTCCGAACTCGTCTTCACCGACGTCCGCGTGCCGAAGGCCAACGTCCTCGGCGAGATCGGGCGCGGTTTCGCGCACCTGATGGACCGGCTGCCCCAGGAGCGCATGCAGATCGCCGTCGGCAGCCTGGCCCGAGCCAGGGCCGCTCTGCGCTGGACGGTCGACCACGCCCGCGCGCGCACCGCCTTCGGCCGGCCGATCGCCGACCTGCAGAACACCCGGTTCGCGCTCGCCGATGTCGCGACGGAGGTCTCGGTCACCGAGGCCTTCGTCGACAAGTGCGTCGGGGAACTCAACGCGGGGCGGCTCACCGGGGCGGACGCGGCCAAGGCCAAGCTCTGGGCCACCGAGATGGAGTTCCGCTGCCTGGACGCCTGCCAGCAACTGTTCGGCGGCTACGGCTACATGCGCGAGTATCCGATCGCGCGCGCCGCCGCCGACGCGCGTATCACGCGCGTCTACGGCGGCACCTCGGAGATCATGCGGGAGATCATCGGGCGGGAGCTGAGCGCGGCGCACGGCGGCTGACCGCACGGCTCCGGAGCCCCGGTTCTCGCTCATCCCGCACGGACCCGCTCGCCCGCCCTCCCCGCCCCGCCCCAA
>NZ_JBEYYT010000635.1:0-4212 GCF_040645715.1 Spirillospora sp. NPDC046719
GGCGGCGACCGCGCAGAGGGCCGCGACGAGGGCGAGCGCGGCGTGCCAGTCGAGGGTCCGGGCGTCCAGCCGGACGGGACGTCGGCGAACTCGGGCCAGAGCGAGTGCTGCCCCTCGGCGTTGACCAGGACGAGGAAGGTGCCGTCCGGGTCGTCGAACGGGTTGGTCATCACGCCTCCTGCGGGACGCTCGCGAGGCGCGCCGAGCGCCGCGCGATGGACTGGACGATCTCTCCGGTGCGCACCGCCGTCATCGACAGCAGCGACGAGGCGATGCCGTGGCTGTGCTCGGTGGCCCCCTGCAGGTACACGCCCCACTCGCGGCCCGGCTCGGTGGCGATGCGGTAGTCGCGCTCCATGACCGGGCGGCCGTCCGGGCGGGTCCGGCACCCGGCCGCGGCCTCGCCGAGCAGGTCGAACGGGTCGCGCTCGCGGTAGCCGGTGGCGTAGACGACGGCGTCGGCGTCCAGGTCCGTCGTCTCGCCGGTGGGCAGGAACGCGACCCGCACCCGCACGCCGCCCGCGTCCTCGCGGACGCCGAGGACGCGGGAGGCGTTGAGGATCCGCAGCCGCTCGGCGCCGGCGACCTTCTCGGCGTAGGCGCGCCGGTACAGCTCGTCGATGAGGTCGAGGTCGACGACGGAGTAGTTGGTGTTGCGGGAGTAGCCGAACAGCATCTCCTTCACCTCGTCCGGCGCCGCGTAGTAGTGGTCCACGGCGGCGGGGTCGAAGATGCGGTTGGCGAACGCGCTGTCGTCGGCGGGCGAGTACCCGTAGCGGGCGAAGACCGCGCAGACCTCGGTCTCCGGGTGGGTGCGGTGCAGGTACTCGGCGGCCTCGGCGGCGCTCTGCCCGGCGCCGACGACCACGAGCCGGCGCGGCCGCCAGCCGGGGCGCTCGTCCAGCCGGGTCAGCAGGTCCTCGGTGTGCCAGATCCGCTCCCCCGGCCGGATCCCGGCGGGCAGCACGGGGTCGAGGCCGGCGCCGATCACCACGTTGCGGGCGAGGTGGGCCTCCAGCTCGTCGTCGCGGCGGACGACGACCTCCAGCGTCCCGGCGTCGTGCGGGCGCAGCGCGACGACCTCCGCGCCGTACCGGACGCGCCCGGCGAACGCGGTGGCGGTCCATTCGAGGTAGTCGTGGAACTCCACCCGCGTCGGGAACATGGTCTTGTGGTTGACGAAGTCGACGAGGCGGCCCTTGGCGTGCAGGTAGGACAGGAACGAGTAGGGACTGGCCGGGTTCCGCAGCGTCACCAGGTCCTTCAGGAAGTGGACCTGCATCGTCGCGCCGTCGATGAGCATGCCGCGGTGCCAGCCGAACGCGGGCTGCTTCTCGAAGAACACGGCGTCCGCCGACGGGTGCGCCTCCTCCAGCGCGACGGCGAGCGCGAGGTTGGACGGGCCGAAGCCGATGCCGATGACGTCGCGGACGGGCGGCTGCGTCTCCGCCGCGGTCAGGTCCTCCGGCATCAGGCCGCCTTCGCCGCGTCCGCCGCCTTGGCGATCCGCGGGACGACCTGGTCGACGACGTAGGGGACGGACAGGGCCGTCGGGGTGCGCAGCGGCCAGAACGCCTTGAGGTCGAGGCGCACGTAGGAGCCGCGTTCGACGACGGGCAGGCCGGAGAAGAGCTTGTTCCCCTCGAACTTCTTCTGCGTGGCCGGGTCGTCGTTGTAGTAGCTCAGCAGGACGTCGGTGTCGAGG
This sequence comes from Spirillospora sp. NPDC046719, assembly GCF_040645715.1. Classification (NCBI taxonomy): domain Bacteria; kingdom Bacillati; phylum Actinomycetota; class Actinomycetes; order Streptosporangiales; family Thermomonosporaceae; genus Spirillospora; species Spirillospora sp. NPDC046719. The sequence goes on from NZ_JBEYYT010000635.1 coordinate 1,706, forward strand.
ACGGGCAGCTTCTCCATGCTCAGCTCGGCGGCGAACCCGTCGCCGGGCAGCTTGCTCAGCTTGTCGGGCAGCACCATCCCGAACTGCTCGAACAGCTTGACGCTGGTGTCGTCCTTCGACTTCATCACGCCGATGTTGCCGCTGGGGAACACGCTGGTCAGCGCGAAGCCCTTGCCTTGGAGCCCGGGGTGGGAGGTCTTCACCGACGCGATCTTCGCCTCGGCCGCGGCGACGACCTTCTCGCCGTCGGCGGAGCGGCCGACGGCCTTGGCGACCTGCCGGGTGATCTGCTGCCAGGAGTCCTCGGCGGGCCCGGTCTGGTAGGCGACGGTCGGCGCGAGCTTGGAGAGCTTGCCGTACTCCTTGTCGATGGTGAAGTCGCCGCCGGCGAGGATCAGGTCGGGCCGCAGTGCGGCGATCTTCTCCAGGTCGAAGCCGGAGTCGCCGGCCGTGAGCAGCGCCGGCTTCCCGCCGGTGACCTTCGGGGCGCTCCAGGGGGCGAGGCCGTCCTTCTGGATCCCGGTGAGCTCGACCATCCCGACCGGCCGCACGCCGAGGGCGAGGAGCGCGTCCTGGTCGACCTCGCCGAGCGCCACGATCCGCTTGGGCGCGGACTCGACGGTGGCGCTGCCGAGCTTGGTGGTGATCGTGACCGGGAACGATCCGGCCGCGCCGCCGGAGGAGGCCGTGGCGGGCTCGTCGTCGCCGCCGCACGCCGCGGTCAGGGCGAGACCGAGGACGAGCGCGCCGGTGGCGGCCAGACGCCGCGTCAGTGTGCGCATGAGGGCCGGTGTCCTTCCAGGTGATCCAGGGGGTGTCGGAGAGTGATCTTAGGTTAGCCTTACCTAACTAATCAATGCTCTGCGGGGTATGACCCGCCTCACCCGCCTCTCCCGCGCCGTCGAGCCGGGCCAGCAGGCCGGCCACGGTCGGCGCCGCCATCAGTGCCGCGATCCGCACGCCCGCGCAGCCGGGCTCGCGGCGGATCCGCCGCACCAGCCGCATCGCCAGCAGCGAGTGGCCGCCGAGGTCGAAGAAGTCGTCGTCGGGTCCCACCTCGGGCACGCCGAGCTCCTCCGCGAAGATGCGGAGGAGAGCCGCCTCCCGGTCGTCGCCGCGCCGCACCCCGGCGGACGCGGGCGAGGCGTCCGCGTCGGTGACGGCGCGGGCGGTGAGCACGGCGGGCAGCGCGCCGACGGGCGTGCCGGGGTCGTCCGCGACGGTCTCCAGCAGAGCGACCAGCCCCGCGGCCATCGTCTCGACCGTGCCCCGGTCGAACAGGTCGGCGGAGTAGTCGACGATCAGCCGGAGGCCCCCGCCGCGCTCCCGGAAGATGAAGTCCAGGTCGAACTTCGCGGCGGACGGCCCGAACGACGCCTCCCGCTGCTCCAGGCCCGGGAAGCGCACCTCGCCGGGGTCCTGGTTCTCGTAGCCGACCATCACCTGGAACAGCGGGTTCCGTCCCGGCACGCGCCTCGGGCGCAGCGCCTCCACGACGGCCTCGAACGGCAGGTCCTGGTTCGCGAGGCCGGCGAGCGCGGCCTCGCGGACGCGGCCGAGCAGCTCGGCGAACGTCGGCTCGCCGGACACGTCGGCGCGCAGCACGAGCGTGTTCACGAAGAAGCCGACCAGGTCCGCGGCGGCCTCCTCGGTGCGGCCCGCGACCGGGCTCCCGAGCGGGACGTCGTCGCCCGCGCCCATCCGGTGCAGCAGGGCCGCGACGGCCGCCTGGCACACCATGAACACGCTGGCGCCCCCGTCCCGCGCGACGCCGCGCAGCCGCCCCGCCAGGCCGGGCGGCAGGTCCGCGGTGAGGGTCCCGCCGCGCTGCCCCGCCGTGCCGGGCCTCGGCCGGTCGGCCGGCAGCGCGATCTCCTCCGGCGCGCCCGTGAGGGCCCGCACCCAGTGGGCGAGCTGCCGCGCGTGGACGCCGCCCGGATCGAGCGGGTCGCCGAGCAGCTCGGCCTGCCAGAGCGTGTGGTCGGCGTACTGGACGGGCAGCGCCTCCCAGCCGGGCGGCCTCCCCTCCAGCCGCGCCGCGTACGCCTCGGCGACGTCCCGCGCGAACGGCCCGAACGACCACTCGTCGAAGGCGATGTGGTGGAAGACCGCGAGCAGCAGGTGCTCCCGCTCCCCCTCCGGGAACACCGCGACGCGCAGCGGGACGTCGCGCGCCAGGTCGAACGGCCGGGTGATGACCTCCTCGGGCGCGCACGCCGCGACCTCCAGGACGGGACGGGCGTCGTCCGGGTCGAGGATCCGCTGGTAGGGCGTGCCGTCGTGCTCGGGGAAGACCGTCCGCAGCGCCTCGTGCCGCGCGGAGACGTCGCCGATCGCCGCTTCGAGGGCGGCCAGGTCCAGGTCGCCGCGGAGCCGGACGGCGAGCGGCAGGTGGTAGGCGTCGCGCGGCCCGCCGTCCTCGCGGAGCAGCTGGTCGAGCAGCCACAGGCGGCGCTGCGCCGGCGACAGCGGGACCCTCTCGGGGCGCTCCCGCGGCGCCAGGGCGG
>NZ_JBEYYT010000636.1:0-4202 GCF_040645715.1 Spirillospora sp. NPDC046719
AGCGCGCTGCGGTCGCGGGCACGAGTCGCGGCGGCCTCAAGGGCGGCGGCCGCCGTTTCGTCGCGGTCCGGGGTGGCCGCGGCCGTGTGCCACGCGGCGCGATCGGGGTTGGGATCGGCCGCGGCCAGCGTACGGTGGGCGGCGGCCCGTTCGGCGAAGGACGCGGCCCCATAGACGGCGGAGCGGACCAGCGGGTGACGCAGCACCACCTGGTCCCCGGCGACGGTGGCCAGCCCGGCGCGCTCGATCGGTGCGAGATCGTCCAGATCGAGGCCGACCGCGGCTGCTGCGGTCATCAGGTGCCGCACCGACGATTCCGGTGCCGCGGCGATCAGCAGCAGCATCTTCCGGCTGCGTTCGGGCAGGCGGGCCGCGCCGACGAGGAAGGTGCGCTCCAGCCGGCGGCTCATCGGCAGCCACCGTGTCCCCATCATTCCGGTGGGCTGCTCGTCTCCGGCCAGCACCTGGGCGAGCTCGGTCAACGCGAGCGGGTTGCCGACGGCCTCGGCGAGGATCAGCCGCCTGGTGCGCGGGTCCAGCAAGGCCCCTTGTTCGCCGAGCAGTCGCTCAGACTCCTCATCGGTGAGCGGGCCGAGCTCCAGCCGCGGCAGCGGGAGCGACCGGATCGGGTCCGCGGCGGTGTCCGTCGGAGCCTCGAACGCCCCTTCTCCGGTGCCGGTCCGCATCGTCACGATCAGCAGCAGGCGGGAATGGGACAGGCGCCGCGCGACGAAGGCGATCGTCTCGGCGGTGGAGGTGTCGAGCCACTGCGCGTCCTCCACGACGACGACCGCGCGCCGCTCGGCGGTGTACTCCTCGAGCAGGCCGAGCGCTGCCACGCCGATCACCAGCCGGCTCGGCGGCGGGCCGTCGGCCTGGCCGAGCGCCGTTTCCAGCGCCCGGCGCTGCCGGGGCGGCAGTGCGTCAAGTCGGTCGAGTACGGGGTGGAAGAGCTCGTGCAGCCCGGCGAAGCCGGAGGTGGTCTCGCTCTGGACGCCGGTGCAGCGCAGTTCCTGGAAGCCGTCATCGGCGGCCAGCCTGACCACGGCGTCGACCAGCGTGCTCTTGCCGATGCCCGCATCGCCCTCGATCAGGACGGCCTGGCCGCCGGGGCCGACCGCGCCCAGCAGTTCCCGGAGACGGGCCAGCTCGCGCGCCCGTCCGACGAACAATCCGCTCACGGCTTCGCCTCACGCGGGCCTACCGGGGCGAAGCAATCTGCCACGCGCCCGAGTATAAGGGCGGCGACATCGGGGCTTTCCTGCCCTGGCCTGGGCTGACCGTCTCATGCGCCAGGGCGGCCTCGCGTACCGGGGGCGCGGTCCCGGCCCCATACGGAAGATCGCTTATCTGGTCCTGTCGAACCGGTGGCTCGGGCAACGGTGGTTGCCCTTAAGGCGCAGGATTCACGCTGCTTGTACCCCGGCGACCGGCCCGACTGCCACCGTGTCCAGGTACGGGCGAGAACGAAGGGCGGGACACATGAGAAGCAACGGGACGACGCCGCTGACAGGTAAGGCGCACAGGCATGGCTGAGCCCGCACCGGCGTTTCCCGAGCTGGGGCTGCGCACCGAGGACCTGATGGCGGCCGCCGCCTACCGGCTCGACGACGAGCAGTTCACCCGGGCGGCGTCTTATGGGGTGAAGCGGACGGTGACCGCCGGCGACCGGCTCTACGACGTGGGCGACGCGAGCTGTGATCTGGTCCTATGCGCGACGGCGACGGTGGCCTCGTACAGTACGGCCGCCGCGGACGAGCACGCGGAGCCGTTCCTCACCTACGGGCCCGGCGGATTCGCCGGCGAGCTGAGCCTGCTCACCGGGCAGACACGCAACCTCGGCGTCCGCGTCCGCGAGCCCGGCACCGTGTACTTCATCGATCAGCGGTCGTTCCGGCGGCTGATGGCGCAGCAGACCGACCTTGGTGACATCTTCCTACGTGCCTTCGTCGCCCGGCGGCGGCTGCTGCGGATGGGCGCCGAACAGTCCACGCGGGTCGTCGGTGATCCGCGCTCCCGCGACGGGCTGGCGCTCCGCGTCTTCCTGTCGCGGCAGGGACTGCCGCACCTGTGGCTCGACAGCACCTCGGCCCAGGGCGAGATCGCCCTACGCGACGCCGGGCTCGACCCGGTGGACCTGCCCGTGGTGTTCACCGCGCGCGAGGTGATCCGCCGGGTGACGCCGGGTGTCCTCAGCGAGCGGCTCGGCCTGACCTATCGCCGCACCGGCCGCGGGACCATGGACCTCGCGATCGTCGGTGCCGGGCCGGCGGGCCTGGCCGCCGCCGTCTACGGTGCCTCCGAGGGCCTCGCCACCCTGCTGCTCGACGCGGTCGCCACCGGCGGGCAGGCCGCCACCAGCGCTCGCATCGAGAACTACCTGGGCTTCCCGTTCGGCCTCAGCGGAGCCGACCTGACCACTCGGGCGGCGGTGCAGGCTCTGAAGTTCGGCGCCGAGATCGCCGGCCCGTGCGCCGTCACCGACCTGCGCTCCGAGGGCGGGACGCACGTGCTGTTCCTCGGCGACGGAACCGAGATACCGTCGCGTACGGTCCTGATCGCCACCGGCGCCGCCTACCGGTCCCTGCCGATCGACCGATGGGACCATTTCGTCGGCTCGGGGATCTATCACGCCGCGACCGACCTTGAGGCGCAGGGGGTGGCCGGCGAACCGGTGGCCGTCGTCGGCGGCGCCAACTCGGCCGGGCAGGCCGCTCTGCACCTGGCTCGCTACGCAAGCCACGTCACGTTGCTCGTACGCGGAGCCGACCTCGGCGCTCGGATGTCGAGCTACCTGGTCGAGCGCATCCACGCCGACCCGCGGATCACCGTCCGCACCGGCACGGAGGTAGCCGCGCTTCACGGCGCGGAGCGTCTGGACGGTATCTCACTGATCGAACCGAGGACGGGCGTGACGGACGAGTTGGAGTGCCGCGGGCTGTTCAGCTTCATCGGTGCGGTGGCGGCGACCTCGTGGCTACAGGGACCGGTGCTCGATGGGGACGGCTTCCTGTGTACCGATGAGCGGCTGGCATCGGGCGACCTGGGCGACGGATGGCGGGGTCTCGACCCGGGCCCGCTGCAGTTCGAGACCAGCGTCCCCGGCGTGTTCGCCGCCGGGGACGTGCGGCTCGGCTCGATGAAGCGGGTCGCGGCCGCGGTCGGCGAGGGTTCCGGCGCAGTGCGCTCAGTGCACCTGGCGCTGCGTCGGCGGCAGAACTCGTAGCGAGGCCGGCGAACGCTTCAGCAATTCGACTTATGCCTCCGGGGTGGCGCACGCGGCACGGTAGTCGCAGCAGCATCTGAAGGAGGACACCATGACACAGCCCGTTGCTCCGGTGCTGGCCGCGCCGGCACAGTCGCAGCCGATCGCGGTATCGCTGCGCGCCACGGATCCGCTGACCCTTGCCGGACTGACCGTGCTGCTGGCCGATCGGCCGGAGTTGCGCCTGATCCCTCAGGACGAGGTCGGCGGGGACGTACTGGTCTACGCCGCGGACCGTCTCGACGGCAGAGTCATCCCGGCGCTACGCCGCTCGGCGGCCGCCACCGGCCGTCCGGTGGTGCTCGTGCTCGACGAGATCAGCGAGCCCGAGCTCCTGCTCGCGGTGGAGTGCCGGGTGCATTCCGTTGTGCCGCGGGCGGCGGCGACCGGCGAGCGGCTCGCCCGCACCGCCGCCGCCGTGGCGGCGGGCGCCGGGATACTGTCACCCCCGCTCGTCGGGGACCTGCTGCGACATCTGCAGCGTCTGCAGCGGCAGGTCCTCGACGACGCCGGACTGAACGCCTCGGGGTTGACGCCGCGCGAGGTGGAGGTGATCAGGTTGATGGCCGAAGGTCTAGAGACCACGGAGATCGCGGCCAGGCTGTGTTACTCGGAGCGCACGGTGAAAGGCGTCATCCACACGATCAGCCGACGCCTGCGGCTCCGCAATCGCCCGCACATCATCGCGCACGCCATGCGCTTCGGCCTCATCTGAGGCAGTGCCGGATCGCCTGGACGATGGCGACCAGTCGGGCCGGTGGGCCGCCCGCGTGGCGCAGGATGTGCCGGCGCTTGAGGGCGGCGATGAGGTTCACGCCGCTCAGCAGACGGCATCCACGACTGCTTTCACTTCGTGACCGGCATCCCAGGATGGAAACGGCTAGGTCTCCGCAGTGTGCGGTGGCCGGTCGTGTCCGCCGCGGCGGCCGAGAACGGC
>NZ_JBEYYT010000637.1:0-4195 GCF_040645715.1 Spirillospora sp. NPDC046719
CCAGCCCGTGCCGGCGCGGGCCGTCCGCGCGGCGCCCGCGGACCCGCCGGGCGCCGCGCGGCTCCCCGGCGCGCGGGCCACGCCCCCCGCCGCCCACCACCCCGACCCCGGCGTCGTCGCCCGCGTCGCCGCGCTCGCCGCGTCCCTCGGCGACCGGCTCGAATCGCTGGAGATCAACCCGCTCCGCGTCGACGGCGCCGAGGTCGAGATCCTCGACGCCCTCGTCACCTGGGCCTGAGGCGCGGATCTGCGGCGTGCCGCCCCGATGACGGCCGGCCGAGGGACGGCACGCCGCGGCTCAGCGGTGGGAGGCCAGGACGAGGACGGCGGCGGACATGAACATGCCGCCGTTGCCGAGCACCGCGCTGACCTCCGCGTCCGGGACCTGCGCGGCGGCCTCCTTGCGGAGCTGGCGGACGGCCTCCTGGATCGCGAACATCCCGTACATGCCGGTGTGGGTGTAGGACAGGCCGCCGCCGTTGGTGTTCAGCGGGAGGCGGCCGCCGGGCGAGGTGTGGCCTTCGGCGATGAACGCGCCCGCCTCGCCGCGCCCGACGAAGCCCATGTCCTCCAGCCCGTAGATCGGCAGGTGCGCGAACGCGTCGTAGATCATCAGGTGGTCGACGTCGCCGTGCCCGACGCCCGCCTCGGCGAACGCGGCGCGCGACGCCCGCCGGAACGCGGCCGAGCTGGTCAGGTCGGCCATCTGGGAGATGACCGGCGACTCGGCGGACTCCCCCGCGCCCAGCAGGTGGACGAGCGGGCGGCGGGTGCCGAGCGCGCGGGCGCGGTCCTCGGACGTGACGACGAGCGCGCCGCCGCCGTCGGTCACCAGGCAGCACTCCAGCAGGTGGAACGGGTAGGCGACCATCCGGGACGCGAGGACGTCCTCGACGGTGATCGGGTCGCGGTACATCGCGCGCGGGTTGAGGTTCGCCCAGCGGCGCTGCGCGACGGGCACCCCGGCGAGCTGCTCGTGCGTGAGGCCGGTCTCCTTCATGTACCGCAGCGCGGTGAGGGTGAAGGCGGACGTCGGGCCGAACACGCCGTACGGGGCCTCGAACTGGCCGCTCAGCGAGTCGGGGGTGCGGGCGTAGCGGGGCGCGCCGACGCGCGAGCGGCCCGACTCGCCGTGCGTGATGAGGACGGTGCCGCACATCCCGGCGCGGATCGCGGCGGCGGCGTGCCGGACGTGGAACAGGAACGACGAGCCGCCGACCTGCGTCCCGTCGAGCCAGGCGGGCTCGATGCCGAGCGAATGCGCGATCTCCACCGGGCCGGGGGTGCCGACGGTCGCGACGCCGTCGATGTCGTCCTTGGTGAGCCCGGCGTCGGCGAGGGCGTTGCGGGCGGCCTCCAGGTGCAGCTGCCGGGTGGAGCGGTCCGGCAGGCGGCCGATCCCGTCGGTCTCCGCGGCTCCGGCGATGACGATGTTCACCGGGCCTCCGCGGGGGCGAAGAGCGGGAGGCGCACGTCGCCGCGCTGCTCGAAGGCGACCCGGAGCGGCAGGTCGAGGGGCAGGTGGTCGGGGTCGGCAGGCACGCCGACGAGGTTGCTCATCATCCGGACGCCCTCCTCGAGTTCCACGATGGCGATGACGTAGGGCGCCTCGTCCTCGAAGCCGGGCGCCGGACGATGGTTGATCACGTACGAGTGGAGGGTGGCGCGCCCGCTGGCGGTCACCCAGGCGACGTCGCCGGAGCCGCAGTGCGGGCAGCTCGGACGGGGATAGAAGAAGTGCCGGCCGCAGCCGCGGCAGCGCTGGACGCGCAGCTCCCCGGCGGCGGTGCCGTCCCAGAACGGCCGGGTGTCGGGGGTGGGTCGCGGGACGGGCTTGGAGGCCGCGGGCCTGGAGGCGGTGGACATCGCCCTCCTCGAAATAGTTCTAGATCGAGATTCTAGAACTTAGCTCTGGAAAATTTAAGGACCCGAACCTAGAGTTCGCTTCAAGAACCACCGGGCCCGAAAGCCCCCCGCCGGGACAACCGGAAAGAGGTGCCATGACCACCCTCGATCACCCGGCCGCCCCCGAGCCCAGAGCCGCGATCGACCGCCTCTGGAAGCGCGACCTCGACCGCTACCCCGACACCGGCCCCCGCGTGTGGTACCTCGCGGTGGTCGTCCTCGCCACGATCGTCCTCTACTGCGAGCAGTACGTGACCGGCGGCGTGGCGCCGCTGGTGCTCGCCCACTTCGAGATGTCGTTCCTCTTCTACGTCAACGCGCTGGTCGTCGGGGGCCTGGTCGGCGCGTTCGGCGCCCTCGCCGCCGGACTCTGCGACAAATGGGGGCGCGCCAACCTGGTCGCCTACGGGCTCGGCGTCACCGGGGTGCTGACGCTGCTGCTCCCCTCCATGCCGAACAAGTGGGCGTTCGTCATCCTGCTGACGGTCATCGGGATGGTCGAGGGCGTGATCCTGGTGGCCACGCCCGCCCTGGTCCGGGACTTCTCCCCGCAGCTCGGCCGCGCGTCCGCGATGGGCTTCTGGACGCTCGGCCCGGTCGTGGCGAGCCTCATCGTCAGCTTCGTCGCGAACCGGACGCTGGAGCGGCTCGACAACAGCTGGGCCAGCCAGTACTACATCATGGGCGCGTTCGGGCTCGTCGTGTTCGCGATCGCGCTCGGCGGCCTGCGGGAGCTGAACCCCGGCCTGCGCAGCCAGGTCATGGTCAGCGCCGGGGACCGCGCGAAGGTGGAGGCGCGCGCGGCGCAGGCCGAGGCGAGCGCCGACCTCGGCCGGCCGTGGGCGCAGATGCTCAAGTTCGACGTCCTCGCCCCGGCGATCGGGATCTCGATCTTCCTGATCATCTACTACACCGCGGTCGGGTTCTTCACCATCTACCTGACCACCACGTTCGGGTTCACCACGTCCCGCGCCAACGGCATCAACACCTGGTACTGGGCGATGGACGCGATCGCGCTGGTGGTCGTCGGGCTCGTGTCCGACCGGCTGCGGGTGCGCAAGCCGTTCATGGCCGGCGGCACCGTCCTCGCGGTCGTCATGACGTACGTGTTCCTGACCCGCGCCACCCATCCGCACACGAGCTTCGCGGCGCTCGCGACCATCGTCAGCCTGCTGGCGGTCGGCCTCGCCATCGCGTACGCGCCGTGGATGGCCGCGTTCACCGAGACGATCGAGCGGCGCAACCCGGCGCTGATGGCGCACGGGCTGGCCGTCTGGGGCTGGACGACGCGGATCGCGGTCGCCGGCTCGGTGTTCGCGCTGCAGTACGTGGTGAGCAGCGCGAACACCTTGGTCAGCGCCCCCGAGAAGCTCGCGGAGGCGAAGGCGGCGCAGCAGGCGGGGCACGCGCCGCCGGCGGGGCTGCTGCACCAGCTCGCCGACATCAAGCAGGCGGCGGCCGACGCCCCGCACCAGTGGCAGCACTGGTGGTGGGTGTGCATCGCCGCCCAGGTGCTGTTCTTCGCGCTGATGCTGCCGCTCGCCGGGCGGTGGAGCCCGCGCGCCGCGAAGGCCGACCTGGAGGCGGCCGAAGCCGAGAAGTAGGAGGTGCCGCGCGGCCGTCCCGCGGGCTCCCGGTCCGCGGGACGCCCGTCAGTGGTGCGCGTGGGCGCGGGCCCACAGGGCCGTCCAGCCGCCCGCGCCGAGCCAGGACGCGGGGACGCGCAGTCCCCGCCCGGCCAGCGCGTCCCAGAAGGAGCCGGTGTCGGCGCCGAGTTCGGCGGCGTCGGGCAGCGCGCGCCGCCACGGGCCGTCCTCGTCCTTGAGGGTCGTCGCCGGGTAGCCGGGCACGTGCACCTTGCGCGGCGGGACGACGCCGGCGAGCGGGATCTCCGGCGCGGCGCAGGTGACCAGGACGGTCAGCGCGCACAGCAGCGGCTCGGTCGTCCGGTGCCCGACCGCGCGGGCGACGGCCGGGTCGTCCCGCACCGCCAGCCGCCCGATCGCCGCGCGGACGCGCCGCGCGGCGAGGTCGAGCGCGTACGGGTCGGCGATCGCGGGCAGCAGGACGAGCCTGCGCAGGGTCTTCGGCAGCGGCGGCTCGCCGAGCAGCAGCGGGAGCCGGTCGTAGCGCTCGCGCAGCGCCGGGTCCAGGCCGGCGAGCGCGGCGGCGAGCGGCCGCGTACCCGTCGCCTCCCACAGCCGGACCAAGGGGACGGCCCGGGTGTCGAGCGTGCGGCGGACCGCGGCGGTGAGCTGCGCGGACCCGAGCCGGCGCAGCCTGGCGAGCG
>NZ_JBEYYT010000638.1:0-4187 GCF_040645715.1 Spirillospora sp. NPDC046719
GGGGGGGGGTGGCGCAAACCCCCCGCCACCCCCCCCCGCCGCTGCCGCTGTACGTCATCTGCGAGCTGCTGGGCGCCCCGCCGGAGGACCGGGAGAAGATCTTCACCTGGTCGAACACGCTGATCGGCGGGGACGACCCGGAGTTCCAGCGGACGCCGGAGGAGGGCCAGGAGGCGGCGACGCAGCTGTACGCGTACGCCAACGTGCTGGCCGCCGACCGGCGGGAGAACCCGCGCGACGACATCGTCACGCGGCTGCTGCAGCCGGACGCCGACGGCCAGGTGCTGGACGGCGACGAGTTCGAGCTGTTCGTGATGCTGCTGTCGGTGGCCGGGAACGAGACGACCCGCAACGCCGCGACCGGCGGGATGCTGGCGCTGCTGGAGCACCCGGAGCAGTGGGCGCGGCTGCGCGCCGACCGGTCGCTGGTCCGGACGGCGGCGGACGAGATCGTCCGCTGGGTCACGCCGGTGAACCTGTTCCGCCGGACCGCCGTACAGGACACCGAGCTGGGCGGGCGCAAGATCTCCGCCGGGGACAAGGTCGTGGTGTTCTACTCCTCGGCCAACCGGGACGGGGCGGTGTTCGCCGACCCGTACGCCTTCGACGTGGGCCGCGACCCGAACCCCCACCTCGGGTTCGGCGGCGGCGGCCCGCACTTCTGCCTGGGCTCCCACCTTGCCCGGCTCGAGCTGAGTGTGCTTTTCGAAACACTTTTGGACACTGTGCCCAATATTGAACTCGGCGGTAACGTACGGAGGCTAAGGTCTAGTTTCATCAACGGCATAAAGGAGATGCCGGTGCGTGTGCGACCGGCGTCCCGCGACTGACGGGAGTGGTGCGTGGGCAGGGGCTGGCGTGGGTGAGGCAGACGAGCCGGGCGGACCGTTGCGGGTGGCCCTGCTCTCCTACCGGAGCAAGCCGCACTGCGGCGGCCAGGGGGTCTACCTCCGGCATCTGAGCCGGGAGCTGGTCGACCTCGGGCACACGGTGGAGGTGCTGTCCGGCCAGCCGTATCCGGAGCTGGACCGCGACGAGATCGCCCTCACCAAGATCCCGAGCCTGGACCTGTACCGGGACGAGGACCCGTTCCGCACGCCGGCGCGCGAGGAGTTCCGCGACTGGATCGACGTGCTGGAGTTCGCGCACATGAAGACCGGCGGGTTCCCCGAGCCGCTGACGTTCAGCATCCGCGCGCTGCGCGAGCTGAAGCGGCGCCGCCGCGACTTCGACGTCGTGCACGACAACCAGGTCCTCGGCCTCGGCAACCTCGGCATCTCCCGGCTGGGCCTGCCGCTGGTGACGAGCATCCACCACCCGATCAGCGTCGACCGGCGGATCGAGCTGGAGGCGGCGCAGGGCGTCAAGCAGAAGCTCGGCAAGCGCCGCTGGTACGGGTTCGTCGCCATGCAGTCGCAGGTGTCGCGGCGCATCGGCCCCGTGCTGACGGTGTCGGAGTCGTCCAAGGTCGACATCGTCAAGGACTTCCGCGTCGACCCGCGCGACATCGAGATCCTGCCGCTCGGCGTCGACACCCGCATCTTCCATCCGCGCGGCGAGCGCGTGCCCGGCCGGATCGTCGCGATGGCCAGCGCCGACGCCCCGATCAAGGGCGTGGACGTGCTGCTGCGCGCGGTCGCCAAGGTCGCCACCGAGCGGGACGTGCACGTCATCGTGGTCAGCCGCCCGCAGAAGGACGGCCCGACCGAGAAGCTGGTGCGGGAGCTGGCGCTCGGCGACCGGGTCCGGTTCGTCAGCGGCATCAGCGACGACGAGCTCGGCGAGCTGCTGGCCTCCGCCGAGATCGCGGTCGTCCCGTCCCGCTACGAGGGCTTCTCGCTGCCCGCCGTCGAGCACATGGCGTCCGGCACGCCGCTGGTCGCGAGCCGTGCCGGGGCGCTGCCGGAGGTCGTCGGCGACGCGGGCGTGCTGGTCGCGCCCGGCGACGTCGAGGAGCTGGCCGCGACGCTGCGCCTGCTGCACGACTCCCCCGAGGAGCGGGCGCGGGTGGGCGGCGCCGGGCTGGCCCGCGTGCAGGAGCGGTTCGCCTGGCCGGCCGTGGCGAAGGCGACCGTCGAGCACTACCGCGCCGCGATCCGCGAGCGAAACTACCTGCGGCTCGCCGCGTCCAAGCGGGCGCGCCGCGGCTGAGACGGGCGGCACCCGCGAGGGGCCGCATCAGGCAAGGCTGTAGTCGAGAAGCGCTGTAGTCGAGAAGTGCTGTGGGAACCCCATCCGGGCCTCCCCGTACGGAAGGAGCACGACCCTGCTGACCGTGGATTTCCAGCGGTTCCGCGTCACCCCCGGGGACCGCATCCTCGACATGGGATGCGGGGCCGGACGGCACGCCTTCGAGCTGTACCGCCGGGGTGCGCACGTCGTGGCCTTCGACCTCGACGCGGACGAGCTGGCCGGCGTCGAGAAGATGTTCGGCGCCATGCGCATGGAGGGCGAGGTCCCCGAGGGCGCGGCGGCCGAGACCGTGCAGGGCGACGCGCTGGAGCTGCCGTTCCCCGACGACCACTTCGACAAGATCATCGCCTCCGAGGTGCTGGAGCACATCCCCGACGACATGCGGGCGATGCGCGAGCTGCTGCGGGTGCTGAAGCCGGGCGGGCAGCTCGCCGTGACGGTGCCGAGCTGGCTGCCCGAGCGGGTCTGCTGGGCGCTGTCGGAGGACTACCACACCGCCCCCGGCGGCCACGTGCGGATCTACACGCGCGCGGAACTGGAGGCGAAGTTCAAGTCCATCGGCTTCAAGGTCGGCGGCCACCACCACGCGCACGGGCTGCACGCCCCGTACTGGTGGATCAAGTGCGCGGTCGGCGTGAACGACGACGGCAACCCGCTCGCCAAGGCCTACCACCAGATCCTGGTCTGGGACATCATGAAGCGGCCGCTGGCGACCCGGCTGGCCGAGCGCGCGCTGAACCCGGTGATCGGCAAGAGCGTCGTCGTGTACTTCGCCAAGCCGTCGGCGCCGAGCACGCCGGCGTCCCCGGCCAGGGAGACGGCGGATGCCGTCTGAGGCCGCTCCCCCCTCCGTCCCGGGGGTCGTGACGGCGGACGGCATCGTCGCGACGGCCCGCAGCATCGCCCGCCAGCAGGAGGCGTCCGGCGCGATCCCGTGGTTCTCGCCGGTCGGCGGCGTGCCCGGCCACGTGGACGCGTGGAACCACGTCGAGGCGGCGATGGCGCTGACCGTCGCCGGGCTCGGCGAGGAGGCGCGCCGCGCCTACGCGTGGCTGGCGAGCGTGCAGCGGCCGGACGGGTCGTGGCCGGCGAAGTGGGTGCTGGGCGAGGTCATCGAGCCGGGCGGCGAGTCCAACCACGCCGCCTACGTCGCGGTGGGCGTCTGGCACGAGCTGGTGTGCACCGGCGACGACGACTTCGCGCGGCGGATGTGGCCGGTGGTCCGGCGGGCCGTCGACTTCACGCTCGGCCTGCAGACCCGGCGCGGCGAGATCATCTGGATCCGGCACGAGAGCGGCGCCGCGTCCGACCACGCGCTGCTGACCGGCTGCTCGTCGATCTACCAGTCGCTGCGCTGCGCGGTCGCGCTGGCCGAGCACCTCGGCGAGCCGCAGCCGGAGTGGGAGCTGGCCGCCGACCAGCTCGGCCACGTGGTGGCGGCGCATCCGGAGGCGTTCGCCGACAAGAGCCGCTGGTCGATGGACTGGTACTACCCGGTGCTCGGCGGGCCGGTGCGCGGCGAGGCCGCCGCGCGGCGGCTGGCGGAGGGCTGGGACGAGTTCGTGGTGCCGGGCCTCGGCTGCCGGTGCGTGTCGGACCAGCCGTGGGTGACGGCGGCGGAGAGCTGCGAGCTGGTGATGGCGCTGGACGCGGCGGGCGACCGGGACCGGGCGCTGGAGCTGTTCACCACCATCCAGCATCTGCGGCACGAGGACGGCTCGTACTGGACGGGCTGGCAGTTCGAGAACGAACGGCACTTCCCCGGGGACCGTTCCACCTACACGGCGGCGGCGGTGGTCCTGGCGGCGGACGCGCTGGCGGACGCCTCGCCGGGGGCGCGGCTGTTCAAGGAGATCGCCGGGCGGCCGCTCGGGCCGTGCGCGGCGTCCGACCCGCTGGCGTGCGGCTGCGCGCCGGTGGCGGTCGCCAACCCGGTGCGGACGCGCCTGTGACGGCGCCTCCGCGGGCCTAGAACGGGTTCTCACAGACGTGGG
>NZ_JBEYYT010000639.1:0-4181 GCF_040645715.1 Spirillospora sp. NPDC046719
GGACGGTCCGGCAGGCCGACCGGGTCGCCGCGGCGGCGGAGCGGCACCGGCGCGGCCAGGACGGGGTGCTGCGCGTCGGGTTCGAGGCGACCGGCGCCGGGGAGCTGACCACCCGGGCGCGTGCCGCGTTCGCCCGCGCCCATCCCGGCGTCCGCGTCGAGCCCAAGCGGTTCGACTGGGGCGGCGAGGCGGACGCGCTGCGGTCCGGGGACGTGGACGTGGCGTTCGTGTGGCTGCCCGCCGACCTGTCCGGCCTGCACGCCGAGGTCGTGCACACCGAGCCGCGGATCGTGGGACTCCCGTCCGGCCACCGGCTCGCCGGGAGCGAGGCGGTCGGCGTCCTCGACGTCGGCGACGAGCCGCTGATGTGGACGGAGCGGGCGCCGCGCGAGTGGGTGGACTGGTGGGCGGTCAACCCGCGCCCGGACGGGTCGGAGCCGCGGTGGGGGCCGACCAACGACAACGTCGAGGAGATGCTGGAGCAGGTCGCCGAGGGCGTCGCGATCTGCTTCGCGCCGTCCAGCATGGCCCGGTACTACACGCGGCCGGGCATGGTGTGGGTGCCGCTCACCGGCGTGGAGCCGCTGCGGGTCGCGCTCGCCTGGGCGGACGGCGCGGACGGCCCGCTGGTGCGGTCGTTCGCGAAGATCGTCCGCGACCTCGCCACCACGTGACCCGCGGTCACCGGGTGACGGGCGTGCCCAGGGTCGCGTGCAGCGCGCGCAGCGCCTGGTACACGCGGACCTTGACCACGTCGACCGGCACGCCCAGCAGGGCGGCGGCCTCGTTGACCGAGCGTTCCCGGAAGACCGTCTCGGTGAGGATCTCGCGGTGCGCCGACGGCAGCGCCTGGAAGGCCCGGGCGACCGCCGCGGAGCGCGTCCGCTCCCCCGGTGCGCCGGGGGCGAACGAACCGGTGTGCTTGCCCATTCGCAGTGCCACGCAACGAACTTCGCACCGCGCCGCCCGCCCGTCGCCGCCCTTATGCCGTCTTTAAGGAAGAGCTAACGGTGGAGTGAGGGGCGGGGGGTGTCCGGGGCGGGGGCCCTGGTGCGGGGACGCGGCTTCGAGGGGGGCGGGTTCCTGGAGGCGCCGGGCGAGGAGCCAGGCGGCGGCGGGGACGGCGATCAGCGGGAGCAGCGCGGCGCGCGGGGACGCGGCGTCGGCGAGCGCGCCCACGGCGGGGCTGGCGACGCCGCCCGCGCTGACGGCGAGGCCGAGGGTGACGCCGCTGGCGGTGCCGACGCGGCGCGGCAGGTAGTCCTGGCCGAGCGTCACCTGGATCGAGAACGGGGTGTAGAGGGCGATCGCGGTGAGCGCGACGAACGCGTAGATCGTGTACGAGGGGGCGAGCGCGACGCCCGCGACGGCCGGGACCGCGAGCAGGTAGGACGCGCGCAGCGTCCGCACGCGGCCGAGCGTCGCGGCGAGCCGCCCGCCGAGGACCGTCCCGACGGCGCCGCCGGCGAACAGCACGAACAGGGCGACCGCCCCGGCGTCGGCGCCCCCGCCGGTCCGCTGCCGCGCGACGACGGCGAGCAGGGTGCCGAGCCCGAAGAAGACGACCGAGCGGCACAGCACGACCAGGGAGAGCCGGACGAACATCGGCCGGTCGTCCCGGCCGTCCACCGCGCTCTTCTTCGCGGCCGCGCCGGGTGTGCGGCGGCGCATCGCGGTGAGGCTGAGCGCCGTTCCGAGGGCGGCCGGTGCCGCGAGCCACGGCGTGGCGTGCAGGCCGCCCGCCGCGAGGACGGGCGTGACCAGCAGCGGGGCGGCGGCGAAGCCGAGGTTGCCGCCCAGCGAGAACCAGCTCATCCCGGCGTGGTCGCCACCGGTCAGGGCCCGCGCGACCCGCGCCGACTCGGGGTGGTAGGCGGCCACGCCGAGCCCGGACAGCGCGATCGCGGCCCAGGTCAGGGCGTACGTGCCGGACACACCGGACAGGGCGACGCCGAGGCCGGCGACGCCCGTCGCGGCGGGCACGAGCCACGGCATCGCCCAGCGGTCGGTCAGCATCCCGAACGCGGGCTGGACGACGGAGGACAGCAGCGTGGCGGCGAGCACGATCCCGGACGCGGCGACGTAGCTGTAGTGCCGCCCGGTGACGAGGAACGGGACGATCGCGGGCACGGCGCCCTGGTAGACGTCGACGCAGGCGTGTCCGGCCGACAGCAGCGCGACGGGGCCTCTGCGGTTCATACCGGCAGCCTCGCTCCCGGCGCTCCTGTCACGCTTCCGATATTTGGCCAACTTGTGTCGATGGACCGCCTTGTCGGTGCCCGTGCATACCCTGAGCCGATGACCCGCCACACCCCGCGCGCGAGCACGGGCCTGCGGCCGCTGCCGCCCGGCGGCGAGATCGACGCGCACCGCCACGACGACCACCAGCTCGCCTACGCCGTCTCCGGCGTCCTGTCGGTCACGACCGACGCCGGGATCTGGCTCGCGTCGCCCGTCCGGGCGCTGTGGATCCCCGCCGGGACCGTCCACGAGCACCGCTCGTTCGGCGGCGCCGACCTGCGGCTCGTCGGGATCCCGGCGGCCCGCGACCCGCTCGGCCTCGCCCGTCCCGCCGTCCTCGGGGTGGACGCGCTGCTGCGCGAGCTGGTCGTGGCCTGCACCGGCGCGCCCGCCGCCGAGCGGGACGGCGCCGAATGGCTGCGGCTGCGGGACGTCCTGCTCGACCGCGTCGCCCGCGCCCCCCGCTACGCCGACTACGTCCCCTCCGCCCGGGACCCGCGCCTCGCCGCCGTGTGCCGGATGCTGTGCGACGACCCCGCCGACGACCGGACGCTCGGGGAGCTCGGCGCGCGCGCTGGAGCCGGCGAGCGCACCCTCACCCGGCTGTTCCGCGCCGAGCTCGGCATGACCTTCCCGCAGTGGCGCGCCCAGCTGCGCCTGCACCACGCCATGGTCCTGCTCGCCGAGGGCCTCCCGGTGACGACCGTGGCGCACCGGTCGGGGTGGGCGTCCGCCAGCGCGTTCATCGACGCGTTCCGCCGCACGTTCGGCCACACGCCGGGCACGCACCGCGCCCGCGTCGACGGACGGCTCCTGCTCCGCTGACCTCCGCGCGCGCCGGCGAACTCGCAAGCGGGCCCCTCGCCCCGCGGCGCAGCGCCTAGGATGAGGCTCCGGGGAGGTGGTGGACGTGGACGCGCCGCACATGACGTTCCCGCCGGACGGCTGCTCCTACGAGGTCCGCTACACGCTGGGCCGCCGCGGCACGGGCCTGGAGGCGTTCCCCGACGAGTTCGACCTCGGGCGCTGGTTCGTGCTGATGGCCGAGGAGGGCGTGTTCACCCCGGAGGACTTCTCCGTCCCCGACGAGGACGGCCGCAACGGCTTCCAGATCTTCTGCGTGTCCGGCGGAACCCGCGTCCCGATCAGCTACTTCCATCCGCGCCTCGTCCGGGGCCGTATCGAGGGCGTCCGCGCCGCCGTCCCGAATCCCTGACGCGCGACCCGCGCCGCTAAGCGCGCGCGGGACGCCGGAGCGCCGCCGACGCCAGCACCGCCAGAACGCAGAACGTCCCGGCGAGCGCCCCGTACCCGGCCGCGGACATGATGACGGTGGACGCCAGCCCGGCCGCGGCGGCGATCGTCCACACGGCCGCGTCCACCGTGCCCTCGACGTCCGCGCGCGCGGGCTCGGGAAGCTCGCCGGCGAGCCGTCCGCTGCCGCCGACGAAGCACAGGTTCCACGCGTAGCCGAGTACGAACAGCGCCGCGGTGCGCGTCCAGGCGCCGCCGCCCGCCGCCGCGAGGCCCGCAGACGCGGCGAGCGCCGCGACACCGGCGAGCATCACCGGACGCGCCCCGTACCGGTCGACCAGCCGCCCCGTCACCGGCGACAGCGCGAACATCCCCAGCGTGTGCGCCGACAGCGTCATCCCGACCATGCCGAGCCCGCCGCCGTCCATCCGCATCGCCACCGGCGCCGCCGTCATCACCGCGACCATGACGACCTGCGCCGTCACCATCACCACCAGCGCGGGCCGCGTCACCGGCCCCTGGAGCAGGACCCGCAGCGGGACGCGGTCACCGGGCTCCGGCGCGCCCGTGCCGGGCGGCTCGGGGGCGGACGTCGCCATCGCGAGCGCGGCGGCGGCGGTGGCCGGGACCGCCGCGAGGAAGGGCCCCGCCAGGTGCGGGAGGCCGAGCGCGTGCGCGAGGCCGCC
>NZ_JBEYYT010000640.1:0-4162 GCF_040645715.1 Spirillospora sp. NPDC046719
CCGCCGCCGTCCCCCGGGCGCCGCCCGCGGCGACCGGCCGGCGTTGCCGAAGCGCGTCCGGCAGGAGAACATGGCCGCTCAGCTGCGCGAGGAGCAGGGTGCCCGGCCCGCCCCCGAGCCCGCGCCGCGCGCCGGCCGCACCCCCGAGGAGCTGCGCTCGATGATGTCGTCCATCCAGCAGGGCACCCGGCGCGGGCGCGCCGAGGCCCTCGATACCGAGGACTCGTGAGCCCGCATGAGCGGTCCTGGGAGCGAATGGCTCGATGACGAGGCCGGGCCGATCGTCCGGTCGTACGCGCTCACCCGCGGGCGCGCCAGGCCCGCCACGGCCGAGGCGTTCGACATGATCACGATCGTCGCGACCGCGGCCCGGCCGCGCTCCGGGTCGCCCGGCATCGGCCCCGAGCACCTGGACATCCTGGAGATGTGCCTGCAGCCGCAGCCCGTCGCCGAGATCGCCGCCCGGATCCGGCTGCCGCTCGTGGTCGTCCGGGTGCTGCTCGGCGACCTGCTGCACCACCGGCTCATCACCGTCACCCGCCCGCAACAACAGGAGAGCACGCTCTCCAAGGAACGCCTGCTCAGGGAAGTGCTGCATGGTCTCCAAGCCCTCTGAAGCCGCGGGTCCGGCGCCCGCCGCGCCCATCGCGGTGAAGATCCTCGTCGCCGGCGGTTTCGGGGTCGGCAAGACGACGCTCGTCGGCGCCGTCAGCGAGATCCGGCCGCTGCAGACCGAGGAACTGCTCACCGACCGGGGCATCGGCGTCGACGACACCGCGGGCGTCGAGCAGAAGACGACCACGACCGTCGCGATGGACTTCGGCCGCATCACCATCCGCGACGGCCTCGTCCTCTACCTGTTCGGCACCCCCGGCCAGGACCGCTTCTGGTTCATGTGGGACGAGCTGTCGTACGGGGCGCTCGGCGCGGTCGTGCTCGCCGACACCCGCCGCCTCGCCGACTGCTTCCCCGCCGTGGACTACTTCGAGAACCGCGGGCTCCCGTTCGTCATCGCCGTCAACATGTTCGACGACGGCTACGACTACACCGAGGACGAGATCCGCGAGGCGCTCGACCTCGGTGACGCCACCCCGATCGTGCTGTGCGACGTCCGCGAGCGCGCGTCCGGCAAGGAGGTGCTGACCACCCTGGTGAAGCACCTGCTGGCGGTGCACGCGGCGGAGACGGCGAACGCCGGGGCCCTGTAGGCTGCGGGCGATGCACCGGACACGCGCGCGGCTCTCCGACGGCCGCGAACTCGTCTACTACGACGAGTCCCCCGGACGGGTCCCCGTTCCCGACCCCCGCGGCCTGCCGCCGGTCGAGCCGGTGTGCGAGGTCCGCCGCGACCCGCTGACCGGCGACCACGTCACGGTCACCGCGCACCGCAACACGCGCACGTTCCTGCCGCCGCCCGACCAGTGCCCGCTGTGCCCCGGCGGCCCCGCCTCGGAGATCCCCGACGACTCCTACGACGTCGCCGTCTTCGAGAACCGGTTCCCCTCGTTCGACACCCGGACCCCGGCGGTGCCGCCCACGGTCGACGGCGCGGAGGTGTTCGCCCGGTTCGCCGGCGCGGGGCGCTGCGAGGTCGTCTGCTTCACCGACGACCACGACGCCGCGATGACGGACCTGCCCGTGTCCCGCGTCCGGACGGTCATCGACGCGTGGGCCGACCGCACCGCCGAGCTGTCGGAGATCCCGACCGTCCGGCAGGTGTTCGCCTTCGAGAACCGCGGCGTCGAGATCGGCGTGACGCTGCACCACCCGCACGGGCAGATCTACGCGTACCCGTTCGTCACCCCGCGGACCGAGCGCGTGCTCGCCATGGCGTCCCGGCACCCCGGCCTGTTCGACGACGTGCTGAAGGCCGAGCGGGTGGGGACCCGGGTGGTGCTGTCGGGCGAGCACTGGACGGCGTACGTCCCGGCCGCGGCGCGCTGGCCGGTCGAGGTCCACCTGATGCCGCACCGGCACGTCCCCGACCTCGCCGCGCTGGACACCGCCGAACGCGACGAACTGGCCGTCCTCTACCGCGACCTGCTCCGCCGCTGCGACGCCTTGTACGGCACGCCGCTGCCGTACGTGGCGGGCTGGCACCAGGCGCCGACCGGCGAGGGCCGCGACCTCGTCCGGCTGCACCTGGAGCTGTTCTCCATCCGGCGCGCCCCCGACAAGATCAAGTACTTGGCGGGATCGGAGTCGGGCATGGCGGCGTGGATCAACGACGTGCCGCCGGAGGCCGCCGCCGCGCGGCTCCGCGAGGTCACTGCCGGCTGAGCGTCCGGGTGATCCCGGCGGCGATCGTCGTCGCGAGCACCCAGCCCGCGATGACCAGCGCGTAGGCCAGCCACTGGTGCCAGCCCGCGGGCTTGAACGCCTTCTCCTGCCCGAAGTCGATGATGGGCAGCAGCAGGTCCAGCGTGTAGAACAGCGCGTTGAACGGCGGATGCTCGTCGGCCTTCAGCGGCGCGGGCGGATGCGGCCCGAACACCGCCGTGCCCACCGCCAGCAGCCCCGCGAGCCACGCCGCCGCCCACACCGGCCGGAACCCGTACCCGACCGTCACGTCCTGCAGATACCCCCACAGCCGCGCGTACCGGGGCCGCGTCGAGCGGTGCCTGCGCTGCTTGGCCAGCAGGACGTTCCGCGCCGCCCGGTCGTCGCCCGCCTGCCGGTACGCGGCGGCGAGCTGCTCGTACGCGTGCGGGACGTAGCCCTCCTCGTCCCGCTCCAGCATCGCGATGCGGACCTTGGCGGGGAGCCGCGGCGTGAGCGAACCGTACGTCAGGCCGTCCAGCCAGACCGTGCCGCCGAGCGCGCCGGGCGCCGCGTGCAGCAGCCCGAAGCGGCCGCGCAGCAGGTTCACCGGGCCGTCGACCCGCGCCTCCCGCAGCCACACCTCCCCGATCACCGCGCTCGTCGCCCGCAGTGCGCAGGACGCGTCGGACAGCCGCGCGCTCGTCAGCACCAGCAGCCCGGGGATCGCGGCGCCGCGCAGGCTGACCTCGCCCTCCATGCGCGCGCCGGTGGCGACCAGATCCGACGTCACGCTGAGGTTCTCGCCGTCGAACGCCCGCCCGCCCGGGGTCAGCAGCGCGGCGCCTCTGAGGTTCAGCGTCCCCGCGACGGACGCGCCGTTCAGCCGGATCTCCCCGCGCGCCTCCAGGCCGGGCGCCCAGAAGTCGTCCTCGATGACGGAGTGGTTGAGGTGCAGGACCTCCTTCC
Organism: Spirillospora sp. NPDC046719; assembly: GCF_040645715.1. Lineage (NCBI taxonomy): Bacteria > Bacillati > Actinomycetota > Actinomycetes > Streptosporangiales > Thermomonosporaceae > Spirillospora > Spirillospora sp. NPDC046719. The sequence goes on from NZ_JBEYYT010000640.1 coordinate 3,229, forward strand.
GCGCGCCGTCCTCCCCGAGCCGCGCGCGCTCCAGGAAGAAGGCGCCGGCCAGCCGCGCCCCGCCCAGGCGGACCTGCCCCGGGACGCGGCAGTCGGTCATGCGCAGCACCCCGTCCACCTTGAGGGTCTGCGCCACCAGGCCCGGCAGGAAGGAGCCGCTGAGGTTCAGCTGCCGCAGGTGCGCCCCGTACAGCTCCGGCGCCTCGTCGAAACGGCAGCCCGCCAGCCGCACCGGATGCGCGACCGACGCGTACCGCAGGTCGAGCCGCCCCGAGATCCGCGCACCGCTCAGCCGCAGCGCCGCGATCTCCCCGTCGGCCGCCGGTCCCAGCAGCAGCTTGCGCAGCACGCCCGCCCGGACCGTCCGCTCGGCTCCCCACGCGGCGCCGTTCTCCGGATCGTCGTCGCCGTCCCGCAGGTCGACGGGCTGGCCCGTGGCGAACGCCCGCCACACGCGCCGCTCGACGGGGGTCAGATCGATCGGCTCCACAAGCCAGGAACCTACCGGCATCATCCGGTCCTTCGCCGAACGACCGGGCGAGAACGGTCACGCGCGGCACGCGGCCGCGTTCGCTGCGTTTTCGCGCACTTCGCGGAACGATCTCACCCCGGTGCCCTAGCCTCCCAGGCATGCCCGAAAGCGTGCTGGCGCAGGGAGCGTTCGACGGCGTCGCCGCCGCGGCCGCCGGGCCGCCGCTGGCGTTCGCCTCGCGGACCGGCCAGGGCGCCAACATCGGCCAGGGCTGGGATCTGCGCACGCGCGCCGCGCTGGGCCCGCCGATCCCCGACTTCCCCGACCACCGCGCGGAATGGGCGTTCGGGCTGCTGCCGGACGGCGCGCCCGTGGTGGCCTGGACGCACCGCGACCGCGTGCACGTCCTCGACCTGTCCACCGGCGCCGAGGTCGCCGTCGACGGGCAGCCCGACCTGCTCG
>NZ_JBEYYT010000641.1:0-4132 GCF_040645715.1 Spirillospora sp. NPDC046719
CACACACCCCCCCCCCCCCCCCCCGCCGCCCGCGCCCCCCCCCCCCCCGCCCCCCGGGGCCCCCCCGCGGGCCCCCGCGGCTCCGCGGGCCGGCGGCTCCGCGGGTCAGCGGAGGGGGACGACCGGGAGGACGATCGCGCTCGGGTGGTCCGGCGTGTGCAGGACCTCCTGGTCGGCGGTGAGCATCTCGGTGGCGGTGCCGATGGGCGCGCCGGTGCCGGGGTTGCGGGCGACGCGGGGGTAGGCACCGCTGGCGACCTGGACGCGGACGCGGTGCCCGCGGCGGAAGCGGTGCCCGGCGGGCCACAGCTCCACGGTGACGCGTCGGACGCCGTCCTCGCCGGGCTCGGGCGCGCCGGGGACGAGCCGCCGCATGCCCTCGCACAGGTTGAGGGACTCGCCGTCCGGGGTGACGTCGCAGAGCCGGACGACGAAGTCGGTGTGCTCGCGGTTCGAGCGGACGTGCAGGTCCGCGGTCACCGGGCCGATGATCTCCAGGTCCTCGTCCAGCACGGGCGAGGTGTAGACGAGCACGTCGCGGCGGCGTTCGAGGCGGCGCTGGTCGGTGACGGGATGGGTCTCGCCGAGCAGGGTGGGGCCGCCGAGGAACGGCGTCGGGTGCTCCGGGTCGTACCGGTAGGCGTCCGGTTCGGACTCGGGCGGCTCGTCGGGGGAGAGGGCGCCGGCCGGCTGCAGGTGCCAGCGCTGCTCGCGCATCCCGGGGACGGGCCAGTCGGGGAACTCGCGCCACTCGTCCACCCCGGTGACCAGCAGCCGGACGGGCTTCTCCCGCAGGCCGGACGGGTCGTCGAGCAGGTGCGCGCGGAACCACTTGACGGACTCGTGCACGGAGCCGCGCATCATCCGCTGGTCGGCGTGGAACCAGGGGCCGATGGTGAGGTAGGGGCGGTGCCCGGCGGCGCGGAGCGCGGCGTAGTCCTTGAGCTGCCACGGCAGGAAGATGTCGTACCAGCCGCCGGTCATGTTCACCGGCGCGCCGACCCGGGAGACGGTGGGGCTGAAGTCGCGCTTGTCCCAGAACGGGGTGTCGGGGCCGTTGACCAGCAGCTCCTGGAAGAACCGCTGCTGCTCGCCGGTCGCGATCCGGTCCAGCTCGGCGAGGGGGCGGCCCGACAGCGCGGCGCGCCGGGCGCGGCGCGGCGACATGATGCCGGTGGTGATGCCGGACAGCGAGTTCTTCATCCGCGCGGTGAGGTCGACCCAGATGAGCGCCGACTCCAGCGCGAAGGTGCCGCCGACGTTGACGGCGTCCCGGAAGGTGGACGCGGTGACCTGCATCGACAGGGCCTTCAGCTCCGGTCCGGCCTCGGCGGCGACCGCCCACTGGACGTAGCCGAGGTAGCTCGGGCCGTGCATCGCGAAGGTGCCGCCGAACCACGGCTGCTCCTTCAGCCACGCGATGGTGGCGAGGCCGTCCTCGCGCTCGTCGAGCGCCTCGAACACGCCGCCGGAGCCGAAGCCGCCGCGCACGCTCTGCACCACGGCCTGGAAGCCGTGCGAGGCGAACGCCTGCCCGCACATCAGCCCGAACGGCCCGCGCCGCCCGTACGGCGAGCGGACGAGCACGACGGGCGCGCGCTCGACGTCGGCGGGCGCGTACCGGTCGGCCAGCAGCCTGACGCCGTCGGCGGCCCGGACCTCCAGGTCGCGGTCGACCGTCACCTTGTGGGGGCCGTTCCGCAGTCCGAGCGCCGTGACCCCGAGCCGGCGCATCCTCTCCACGCCTACCACTTGATCGATCGTATCCGGCGGGTGAGGGGAACCCCGCTGTGAGGTGTCTCGCAGAATTGCCAGGTTTCACTACGATCGAGGGCGGTTTGCGGCAAGGATTGCGCACTGCCGGACGACGGGCGGCGCGGGGCCGCCCTGAGGAGGAACGATGCAGCACGCCTTCCACGGGGTGAGCTGGGAGCGGCTGGTCGCCGCCACCGTCGTGATGGCGGCGGCGCTCGCGATCGCGGTCGTGCTCCGGGTGCTGACGGCCCGGCTGTTCCGCCGGGCCGGGGACACCCGGTGGGCCTGGGACGACCTGGCGGCGCGGCTGGTGCGCGACCTGGCGGTGCCGGTGGCGCTGCTGACCGGGGCGTGGTTCGCCGCGAAGACGCTGAAGCTGCCGCACGGCACGCTGCTGGTGACGGGGCGGGTGCTGTCGGCGGCGACGATCCTGGTGTTCTCGCTGGCGCTGGCCCGGATGATCGCCGGGGTGGTCACCTCGGTCGCGTCGGCCCGGCAGGGCACCGCCGCGAACGTGACGATCTTCGCGAACATCACCCGGGTGCTGGTGATGGGCATCGGCATCCTGATCATGCTGCAGAGCCTCGGCATCTCGATCACGCCGCTGCTCGGCGCCCTGGGTGTCGGCGGCCTCGCGGTCGCGCTGGCGCTGCAGGACACCCTGGCGAACCTGTTCGCGGGGGTGCACGTGCTCGCGTCCAAGACGATCGAGCCGGGCGACTACATCAGGCTGGCCACCGGTCAGGAGGGGTACGTCGTCGACATCAACTGGCGCAACACCTCCATCCGGACGCTGTCGGACAACATCGAGGTCATCCCGAACCAGCGGTTCAGCGACACGATCCTCACCAACTACCACCGCCCGGCGCAGGACATGTCGGTGATGGTGTACGCCAAGGTGGCCTACGACGTGGACCTCGACCGGGTGGAGAAGCTGCTGGTGAAGGTCGGCAAGGACGTCATGCACGACGTGCAGGGCGGCATCGAGGACGCGAACGTGCTGGTGCGCTTCGACGACTTCAACGACTCGACCGTCGGCTTCCACGTCATCCTGCGCTCCACCGAGTTCGGCGACCAGTTCGAGATCAAGCACCAGTTCCTCAAGCGGCTGCACCGGGTGCTGCGCGAGGAGGGCATCGCGCCGCCGTACTGGCACCACCGCGTGGTCGTCGACGAGGCGGCGCGCATGGACGGGGAGCCGCGCACGGAGGAGGCGGCGCGCGGCGACAAGGCGGCGCGCAAGGGCGGGATGGCGCGCAAGGACGAGATGGCGCTCTGAGCGCGGCGCCGGCGGTCCGCCCCGCTCAGGGGCGGATCGTCGGCATGATGACGTTGTCCACCAGAGAGACGATGAAGTCGTCGGTGACCTCCGGTGCCCCGGTGAGGTTCTGGTACACGATCATCGCCGGGCCGACGTTGGCGACCTGCCGGGTCACCGCCCCGGGGCGGACCTCACCGCGCGCGGCGCCGTCCTCCAGGACCCGGTACAGCGCCTCCTTGACGGGGCCGGTCATCCGCGACTGCACGACGTCGTGCATGAGCCCCTTGCCGTCCTCGCGCGTGGTCTCCTCCTTGAGGACCCGGACCGGCGCGCCGTGGCACGCCTCGATCGTCTGCTGGAACGTCCGGCACAGCCGCAGCACGTCCGCGCGGACGTCGCCGCTCGGCTCCTGGACGGGCGGCTCGGGCAGGACGTGCTTGAGGGCGTCGGTGATGAGCTCGTCCTTGGACGACCAGCGCCGGTAGAGCGCGGCCTTGCCGGTGCGGGCCGCGGACGCGACGCCCTCCATGGTCAGTTTCCGGTAGCCGACCGCTTCGAGCTGCTCGAACACCGCGTCGAAGATCGCCGCCTCGAGGGCGTCGCCGCGCCTGCGGGTGGCCGGGGTCACCGCATGCTCCCGAAAATAGTGAACGCGAACGTTCTCTTTCCTGCCGATCGGTGGTACGTTCCCCACATAGTGTACTTCGCCGTTCCCTAAATTCCGTTCCGGAGGTTCGCCGTGCCCGCCGCACCGCACGGTCGTACGGCCGCGCCGGAGGAGCCCACCGCTCCGCCGGCCGGCCCCCGCGTCCATCATCGTCCAGGCGTCGTCCTCGCCGTCATCGTGGGCTGCCAGCTCATGATCGGCCTCGACACCTCCGTCGTCACCATCGCGCTCCCCGACGTCCGGGCGGGCCTCGGGCTGTCGACCGGGGGACTCGCCTGGGTCCAGAACTCCTACATGCTCGCATTCGGCGGCCTGCTGCTGCTCGGCGGGCGCGCCGGGGACGTGTTCGGCCGCCGCCGCACGTTCGCCGCCGGCGTCGCGCTGTTCACCGCCGCGTCGCTGCTCGGCGGGTTCGCGAACGCGGCGTGGTGGCTGCTGGCCGCCCGCGC